>DJXD01000136.1:10174-10568 GCA_002449585.1 Ruminococcus sp. UBA7013 | reverse complement strand
GGTGTGGATGATGTTCGTCTTTTCCATAGCGCAGATCTGAGATTTTTAGAACAGTTCCGATAAACAGGAGGGCAGAATCATGAAATTATCTTTAAACTGGATCAAGGATTATGTTGCCATTCCTGACGACATGGATCTGAAAAAGCTGGCTTATGATCTGACAATGTCAACGGTAGAAGTGGAAGACATGCAAAATCTGGCAGACAGCTTTACTAAAATCATCATTGGTATCATTCAAGAAGTATTGCCGCATCCCAATGCAGACAAACTCCGGATTTGTAAAACAGATATTGGCGGAGAAATCAAAGAAATTGTATGCGGTGGGTCAAATCTTGCGGCTGGAATGCGTGTTGCAGTGGCTTGTCCGGGTGCATTTGTCAGATGGCATGGCGAG
>DJXD01000136.1:0-10106 GCA_002449585.1 Ruminococcus sp. UBA7013 | reverse complement strand
ATGGCATGGCGAGGGCGAGCCGGTAGAAATCAAAAATGCCAAGCTTCGTGGCGTGGCAAGCTTCGGAATGATTTGCGCCTCTTCGGAGATCGGTCTTTCAGATCTATTCCCTGCAAAATCAGAAGCTGAAATTACAGATCTTTCTGCTTTTGATGTACCTGCTGGCACACCTCTGGCAGATGCACTGGATCTGAATGATATTATTCTTGAAATTGATAATAAATCTATGACAAATCGTCCTGATCTTTGGGGACATTATGGCATAGCCCGTGAAATTGCGGCATTATATCAGCTTCCATTAAAAAAATTTGATCTGTTTGATGCTTCCGGTCTTCCGGAAATGCAGATTGCAATTGAAGATCCTGAAAGATGCCCCCGTTATATCGGCGCAGAAATCACAGGGCTTTCTGTTAAGCCTTCTTCTTATAAAATGCAAAATCGCATCTGGAAAGTGGGAATGCGGCCGATCAATGCGCTTGTGGATATTACTAATTATGTCATGCTGGCAACAGGTCAGCCAACACATGCATTTGATGCTGATCAGATTTCTGGTCATATTATTATCAGACGTGCGCAGGAACAGGAGGAACTGCTCCTCTTGAATGATAAAAAATTGTCTTTGAGTACAGATGATCTTGTGATTGCTGATTCTGAAAGTGCGGTTGCATTGGCTGGTGTCATGGGCGGTGCAAAAGACTCTGTTCTTCCGGATACATATAAAGTCATTCTAGAAGTAGCCAATTTTCAGGCTGCTGGCATCAGGAGAACGGCTCTCAGATATGAAAACCGGACAGAAGCATCTGCACGTTATGAAAAAGCCATTGATCCGGAACGCTGTGAACAGGCACTTGCATTAGCAATGCAGCTATTTAAAGAAAGCTATCCAGAAATGAAAGTGATCGCTTTTTCTGATCATTATGCCGAAAAGCTTACTTGCAAGGAAATTGATGTTCCACTTGATTGGCTAGAGCATCGTCTTGGAAAAGCTTTTTCACAGGATACACTTTCTGATCTGCTTGGCCGTCTTGGCTTTGCAGTTGCATTTGCAGAAAATAACATGCATGTGACTGCGCCAACATGGAGATCTACCGGAGATATTTCCATCAAAGATGATATTATGGAAGAAGTTGCCCGCATGTATGGCTATGAAAATTTCGATGGTGAAAAAATCACTACTTCTTTCACAGGTGCAATCAATCAGCTAGATCTGGATCTGGAACGCAGAATCAAAGAATATCTATCTTTCCGCTGTGGTATGCAGGAAGTATTTACATATCCATGGATGAATGATGAATATATCAAATCCATACTGCACACAACGGAAGATATGCTTGCCATTTCTACACCGCCATCCCCGACAGAGCATTATATCCGTTCTTCCCTGCTCCCGAATCTGGTGAAAGCTGTTTCTGAAAATCTGCGTTATTACAGCGAATTCAGCATTTTTGAAGGTGCACGTGTATTCTTTGACCGGAATTATGCATCCCGTTATGATCAAACAGAACAGCTCCCGGAACAAAGAAAACATATCGGTGGTGCATTTACTGGTGATTATAAAAATATCAATCTCTTATTCCGTCAAGCAAAAGGCGTTCTAGAAAATATGTCCAGATATACCCATATGGAAGCTTTAAGCTTCAAACAGGAAGAAAAACCGATCTGGGCAGATGATGTAATCTGGCTGAATATTTTCAGAGATACTGAAAAAGTCGGAGATTTTGCTTTATTATCAAAAAAAGCTTCTCTTGACTGCGGTATCAAGAATAATGCTGTTCTGCTGTTTGAAATCGACATGGAACTGTTAAAGCCATTTACATCTAGAACAAATACATTCACACATCTCCCGGAATATCCACTGACAGATTATGATCTTTCCATGCTGATTGATACATCTATAAAATGGTCAGAAATCCGTGATGTGATTCTGTCCAAGAAAAAGCAGGGCAGTGTATTACAGTCTGTGTCATTCGTAGAAGAATACAAAGGCAAGCAAGTGCCTGATGGCAAGAAATCTATCACAGTACGGCTTGTAATTGGCTCTTTGGAAAAGACACTCACATCCGATGAAATTGAAGCCTGTGCAGAGGGTGTTGTTAAGGCACTTCGCAAGAAACTCGGCGCAGAACTTCGCACGAAGTAAACACAAAAGAATATACCACTCTCCGGATTTCCGGAGAGTGCTATCATATTTTATTAAAATAGCATCACAGGAGGTATTTTTTATTTATGAGTATCTTAAAGGACATGCTGGCCGAACTGAAACCCGGTGCAAGCATCAGACTGACACAAGAAAATGGACAAACCATTGACGGAATTGTCAGACAAAATGATGGTACAGAATCATTATCTATTGAAATTTCAGCAGTGGCTGTATTTCGTTATCAACAGATAGCAGGAATTCAAATTAATGGCATTTCTGCACAGCCTGTATCTATACCATCACCAGAAAATTCTTCTATTGTTTCTGATATAAAATCAGAGGAGCATGATGTTGATCATGTAGAAATTCATCTCCCTGTCTGCGATAAAGATAGCATTTCTATTGCTTTCAAGGCCATGGAAAGTGAAAAAAGAAAAGTGCTGACACCTTCTTTTGATAAATATCAGAGCTTTTTGAAAAGCCATGATAAAGAAAAGCTCAATGAAGCATTAGAATTTATCTGGAATAAAATGGCTGACTATGAATGGGATTATGATTCACAAGTAAATTTATATTATGCAAATATGGCATTTGCAGCAGAGGAGTATGATACAGCATCAGAATCTTTCTTTTATGGCAATGATACACGTCAGGCATATTGCACGGCCTATCATGGCGCACTTGTCTTTGCAGAAGGCAAAGAAAAATTATATCAGTCCGCAGCTTCTTTTGCTGTGATTTATCTATGTGAAAAAACAGAATATGCAGAGGAAGCTCTGGAAGTTCTGAAAAATTCCTGTCTTGCCCTGAAAGATATCAGTGCGGTTGCCTATCTATTCGGCAGAAATCCGGAGTCAAAAGCATATGTTCGCCGGCTCGCAGATATGCTTGCTATTGAAGCTAAAAAATCTTATCCAGATAAAGAAAATTTGACAAATTATCTGAATTTCCTGAAACAAGCGTATCCTATCACAGAAACGAAAAAAATCATTCGTGAATATTTAGATAATAAGCCGGATATTCCAAAAGCTCCCCCACAACCTGCCCCCACTGCCCCCGCTGAGCCTACTGCGGAATATTCAACGGGCACTAATACGCTTTATAGCGGAAAAATTGTAAAATATAAATATTCTGAAGATAAAGGCGAAATCATGGAAGAAAATGGCACGGCATTTCCATTTAATCTGATGGATATTTCCGACGCTTCTTTGAAAGCACAAGTCAAAAAAATTGGTTATACTAATTTTGACCCGATTTATGTCAGATTTTCTATCGGCAGACGCTATGGACAGAATATTGCTTTAAATATCAAACGTGGAAGCCAGCCCGTAGAAAAAGAAATTATCTATACAATGCCTTCTGAACCTGTTTCGATTGTACCCAATAATTCTAATATGACACAGGCAGATACACTATTTGCCAATCAGAAATATGAAGATGCTATTGCCGCTTATCGTAAATGCCTGACAACAGAAAATTGGGAAACAGCATTTACACAGATTATCATGTGTTATATGGCACTCTGGAATTTGAACGGAGATCAGGGCTATAGTAATGAACTCAATGCATTAGTAGATAAATATGCTTCACAGCTTAGTAAGACTACTAAAAATATGAATACAATGCATCAGCTTTATATGAAAACGCATCGTTATCAAGAATGCCTGAATGCATTGAATATTCTGATTGATCTGTGTGAGCCGGGAGATTATAAGCGCACACTGCATTATCTCAGCACAAAAGCAAGATGCTACCGTTTTCTGGGAGATTATAATTCTGCCATCAGTCAGCTGAAAGATTGGCTAGAAATTGTCAGAAAATATAAAATTTCGGAAAATATACAAACAAAAGGTACTATTTACATGGAACTGGCAGAACTGTATTATGAAATTCATGAAGATGATCAGGCAGAACGCTGTGCCAATCAAGCAACTTATTCTGAAAGAAAACATGCTCTGCTTCAGAAAATCGCTGAACGCCGTCCCAAAGTGATCCCCGATCAGCAAGCAGATGATGCAGAAGAAGGCAATACTTCTCAGATGATTGAAGAACCGGAACAAACTGTCAGCATAGAAGAAGCTTATGCAGATTATGTTGATGAAGATGGTTTTGCCAGCATGAAACTTTCTGATCAGGATATTGCCGATCAGATTCCCGTTTTCCAGAAAAATCAACTTTACTGTCTGTTGACATATCTGGCCGCTGCTGCACAGCTGTCAGCTTCTGTTCCTGAAACCGTTCGCTCTGTCAGCGCAGAAGAAAATATTTCTATCCATCAGGCAATTCAATCCCTGAATGATGCTTTCAGCTATGCATTTCATAGTCCGCTTTCTGATCTGGATACCAGCAGTCCGCAAATTATCTGTACATTCCAGAATGTCAAGAAATTAATTCCTGCTATGAATGATAATCTGCTTGCATCAGCAACACTGCGAGTATTATTTAATCACAGTCTCATACCGGATTATAATTTAACAGATCTGACAGAACTGCTGAAAACTACAAAAACTGCTGAATTATTCCCGTCTCTTGTGCCGCTTGCCGATATTATGCAAGATTTCCGTCAACATACAGGCTATGGCATGGATGCATTTGCAGATTATAAAACCAATAGCAAAGAAATCGAACGGATTATTCAAGAAGCAAAAGAATTCCGTGAAAGACTGGAAAAGAAAAGTGAAACCAGCGAAACACAAGGCCAAGTGCGCAGAATGGGTATTATCTTATTCTGTGAACCGGAAAATAGTGAGCTGAGAGCCTGCCTTGATATTGTCGCTCAAAATGATAACAGCCGCCTTTCTTATGTGAAAGAAACCATTCAGGAATTATTCATCCGCAATGGCCGGCCGATCGAAGTGGAAAATATTGATAGCCGCAAAATGGATAAATATATTGACACTTTCTGGGATAAAGCCCGTGATGTCATTCAGGCAGAAAAACGCCATATTGAACGGCCTTATGACAAGCTCAAAGGCAGTAAAAGAGTCAGCGTGACAAAGAAAATTGAAAAGATTCTGACTTATCTTTGTGATTGGATCAGTGCGGCAGAATATGCCAGTGTGGAAAATGATAATGCTAAGAGTTATTATGAATCCTGCGAAAAGAAAATTTTATCTATCCTGGAAGAATTGATTAAAACAACGCAGAAAACACTTTCTTCTCAGTTTGATTGGGGAACGGAAAGCATTCGCCTGACAGCACAGGAATTGCTTGATAAAATCAATGGCGTTTATGATCCTCGTCAAAGAAAATACATGTTTATCCCCTTCTTGACTGGTGATGAAATTCTTCTCAAAGAAGATTATCTCCCTGAAATGGAATCTTCTTTCTGCGGATTAGATGATTTCAATCTGCTTTCCAGAATTCTGCGTCATGCCAAGGCACAGCCGAAAGATTTGAACGATCGCATAAATGAAATTTTCAGCAATGATCTAACAAAAAATAATTGTCGGTCTGCTCGGCTGATTAAAGAGTATGCCGAAGATTTACAGCTGGAAAAAATCACACAAAATCCTAATTTTGCTTATCTGTTCAGATGCACCAGAGATGGCCGTAAACGAATGGAACTCCTGCATGAAAATTTCTGTAATGAAATGGAATTATATGAAAGCTACAGACGCATTTCTGATATTAATGGCGAAAAATCAAGAATTCTCCGGTGTGCAAATGCCTGGTATCTGATCAGCCATATTTCCGGAGATTATGGTTTTTATGCAAAATTGCTGGAAATTTTCCGGAATAGAATCGCTGTTTCTGCGGCTGAAGTCGGCGAACGCCTGACACGCCAGCTTGATGAACTTTCTGCCAATCCTGAAATTGATTTCGGTGTTTATCCCAAAGATAAAATTCTGGAATTTATTACAGATCAAAATTATACCGTTGCTGAGGATATGATGAACTGCGTCAGAAAAGGAGATGTGCATAATGTTGCTGATTATACACTCGAACCCTTTAGCTATCTGAATGGCTTCCTCGGAGAATATGCTACGAATTATCGTGCTGTTGCAGATGTCAGCACTTATCTGGAGGCTTCTGTCCTGAAATATGCAGGAAAGAAAAATATTGAAATTGCACTGCGTCAGCTGACAAATAACGCAAGTAAAGATGTAAAAGGCGGCGTTCGTCTGGTGCAAAACTGGTTGACCCAAGCCCCTGCCGGTGTTTCTCGTCTTGAAAAACTGCTCAC
This sequence comes from Ruminococcus sp. UBA7013, assembly GCA_002449585.1. GTDB lineage: Bacteria > Bacillota > Clostridia > Oscillospirales > Ruminococcaceae > UBA3855. The sequence continues at coordinate 3,780 of DJXD01000136.1, read as the reverse complement.
AGTACTCGGCATGACAAATGCAACGATTACAGCAGATAACGGCAATTCAGAAGATTCTTATCAGGTCATCCGGAAAAAACAAACCGGAAAAGTAAATTATCCTCATCCGATTCCTGCCTTCGGATCTCTGGCAGAAACAGAAGGCTTCCGGATTCTCTGCCTGTATGGTAGATTTAATTGTGATGGCCTTATGGATAAATTCCGCCAAGTCAATACGGTGGCAAAACATACGCTTGTCTTGCTGGATTTCGCATTGAATCTCGAAGAACGCCGCAGACTTGCCAGAAAAATCAAAGAAGAAAAATCATTTGCCAAATCTTTTATTGTCGTTGATAGAGTAATGCTGTTCTATCTGGCAAAACACTATGCTGCTAATACAATCAGCCGGATGTTGATGGCCGTTTCCATGCCATTTGCTTATTATCAGCCATTTATTGAAAAATCAAAAGACACCATGCCCCCTGAATTGTTTACAGGCCGTGAAGCAGAACTTGTTGCTATTGAATCCGCCGAAGGTGCGAATCTGGTATATGGCGGCCGTCAGCTCGGCAAAAGCGCACTGCTCAAAATGGCACAGCATAATATTGATGGCAACTCAGAAGGAGACAGAGCGGTATTAGTCGAATTGATCGGGCTGGATTATCAGGGCGCAGCTTCTGCCGTCTCTGCCAAATTGATCAATGAAGGCATTCTTGAGGAAACCTGTCAAACAGATGATTGGGATGTGCTTGCAAGACATATTGAAACCCGCCTGAAAGATGATAAGCCGGAAACCAGAATTCATTATCTGCTTTTAATGCTTGATGAAGCTGATAAATTTATCGAAAGCTGTAAAACCGTAGATTATAGACCTATTTCTGTACTCAAGAATCTGCCATCCGGAAGATTTAAAGTCGTGATGGCTGGTCTGCATAATATGAGCCGGTTCAATCGTGATACTGTTTTGCATAGAAATTCTATTCTCGTGCATCTGGATTCTGTTGTCATCCGCCCATTCCAGCGGCCGGAAGCCATCAAGCTCCTAACCAATACACTTGCGTATCTGGGATTCCGTTTCAAGCCCGATGTGATTTCTTTGATCCTCGCAAAAACCAATTATTTCCCCGGCCTGATTCAGCTGTATTGTCAGAAACTTCTGGAAGCAATGAAAAATGATGATTATGCTGGCTACAGTGAAATCAATACGCCTAGCTATGAAGTGACAGAAAGCCATATCAAGAAAGTACTGTCTAATCCTGATTTCGCAGATATGATCCGTCAGAAGCTGGAAATCACGCTCTTTGTCGCAGAAGAAGGCCATAGTGATTATCATATCATTGCCCTGATTCTGTCATGGCTCTATGAAACAACACCGTCTGAAACTGGCCATACAATCGAAGATATTTGCAGAGTAGCAGAAGAATATCAGATCACAAGAATCATACAGCTGAAAAAAGAACAGCTGGAAGAACTGCTCCATGAAATGTGGGATCTGAATATTGTCAGTGCAAACGGAGATCATTACTTTGCAACAGATGGATTCCGTGAAATGCTCGGAAGTCGTGACATGATCGAACAGAAGATGAATGAATATATTGAAGAGGGTGAAAACGCATGATCGGCCAGACATGGTGGAGTCGAATGGTTAACGCTGTTCGGTTTCTGAATGATGCACATGATTCCCTGATGTCCGGAAAGTCCGTTGTTCTGCACTTTCCGGGCGAAATCCCCTGGCAAGAACTCCTGATTGAAGAACTGGAGCGGAAACTGGGGAGAACTTCTGATGATCGCATGTTCCGGGTGCATTCTGTCAAAGATGTCAAAGAAGATCCGGGAGAATATCTGTTTCGACATTATTGCAGTGAAGAAGAACGGGGCAATTATTGGGCACCTACACACCAGACTTATGAACGATTTCTTGCTATGAGTCCAAAAACAACCCTCACACATCGCTATCTCTGTTTGAAAGATGTGAATTCTGAAAACTGCTCCCGTTGGATCAAATCTATTTCAGATTATACAGAAGCTTGCGAAAAAGATGCAGAACATGGTTTATTTATTCTGCTTTCACAGGGTGCTGCTCCCCGGAGTACAAAATCTGTAAATGTTTATCAATATGCGAATTATATTACAGATTATGATTGTCTGATGCTGTGTCAGACGCTCATCTCTTCCCTTTCATGCAGCAGTGCAGCAAAACAGTATATTTCCGAAGTGGCAAGCAATCTTGCGGATAATCAAGTAGAACTTGCCGGAATGCTGGTTTCTTATAAAATGGAACTGATCCAGAAACCGGAATCTGTTGCTTGGGAAGTATTCACAAAAGAAAATATTGCCTGTGAAAATCTGAGAGAAAAAGTCAATACTGCTTTATGGGAAGCACAGGTTAAAATCATTTTTCCGCTTCTGGAGCGTTATCGCAGAGATCTGATTCAGAAACATCAACATCAGCTGAAAAAGCATCTGCCAATGCCCGGCTCTGATGGCAAAATGATTCATAGCTTGAATGAGCTGGAACTTGGTGAATTATATTTTCTTTGTTATAATCATAAGCTGCTGAGTACGCCTGAATTCAATCGGCTTGTAAAAATGCGTGATGCCCGCAACAGCCTTGCCCATTGGGGCGTGATCCCCTATTCTGAACTTGTCAATGAATTGCAGTTAATATAATTTTATCCCCTGCTTTTGCATCAAAGCAGGGGATTTTTGATAAATTATATTGACAATCTGTGAAAAATATGATATAATTTTATTCATAAAAAATACATTCAGGGGGAATGTAACATGAAAAAATCAAAACTGCTCGGCTTGCTTTCAGCCGCCGTGCTGTGCCTAACTTCCGGCTCTGCATGGATTCCAGCGAATGCCGCTGATACTGGTGTCATGCGTGATATGTCCACTATGGAACTGATTCAAGATATGGGCATTGGCATCAATCTGGGTAATACTATGGAATCGTGCGGAGCATGGATTGATCAGTGGGGAGATGGGACTGCTACTCAAAACATGGACAAACATACCCATGTTGAGAAAATTCCTGCTTCAGCGTGTCTGCTTTTGTATACAACGAATCATAAACTACTTGCATTTGGTATGACACTCCACAGGCGTAAATTCCCGTGTAGCCCACGGTACATGCCTTACAGGTGCGTGGTTTTTGCATCACTGTAAGCTTATTATTTTTCTGTTTCACTTCTGTGCCGCCCCCTGCCGATGATACCTTGTTATCTGCTTGGTTTTCACATAATAACAAGTACATTATAACACATTTGTCCGCTTTTGTCAATACTTTTTATAACTCCTAACGCTTACGAAACCGCCTGGGGCAGTCCTACCATCACACAAGCCATGATTCAGGGCTATGCCAATGAAGGCTTTCATACGCTCCGTGTTCCGGTCGCCTGGTCAAATATGATGGCCAATGATGGAACTTATACTATTATACTGCCTATAAAGCCAGAGTAAAACAAATTGTTGACTGGACTCTCGATGTGGATATGTATGTGATTCTGAATCTGCATTATGATAGCGGCTGGCGTGACATCCTCCCCCACCTAAAGAGGCAGGGGCTTCCTCCCGCAAAAACGGGCAGTCGGTTCCTGCTCGACAGTACCAGTGTACTGAGCATAAACAGGCTAACCCCGTGTGTCCCACGGTTTTATGATAAGTTTGTCGGCAAAACTGACTTTGCACTTTTCATTCCTGATTGGTTACAGGTCATAGAGGTCAACTTATCAGAATCCCTTATCATGGGCGGAATGATTACCCCCAATCCATTCTCCTTTCTTTATTCTCTGTACT
>DJXD01000101.1 GCA_002449585.1 Ruminococcus sp. UBA7013 | reverse complement strand
TGGAATATGGGCTGGATGAATGACATGCTACAATATATGTCACTTGATCCGATTTACAGAGCATTTAATCATGATAAGCTGACATTCTCGTTTTTCTACTGCTTCTCAGAAAATTATATCCTGCCCATTTCACATGATGAAATTGTTTATGGCAAATGCTCTATGATCCGCAAAATGCCAGGTTATGAGTCGGATAAATTCTCTTCTTACAGGGCTTTTCTTGCATATATGATGGCACATCCCGGCAAAAAAATGCTGTTTATGGGACAGGAATTTGCACAAGTTAATGAATGGAATTTCCAGACCCAACTGGATTGGGATCTGCTGGAAAAAACAGAACATCAGCAAATGCAGGATTTTGTTGCAGCATTGAACCGTTTCTATCTGGAACATACGCCTCTTTGGAATAATGACGACTCCTGGAGCGGTTTTAGCTGGATTTCACATGATGATTATAAACAAAGCGTGATTGCATTCCGGCGAATTGCAGATGATGGAACAGAATTAATTGCCGTTTGCAATTTTGTGCCTGTCACACGGGAAGATTATAAAATTGGTGTTCCGTTTGAAGGTGAATATGAACTGTTATTCAGTACAGATGATAAAAAATTTGGTGGTCAGGGACTTGCATTGACAAATTATGAATCATTAGATTATGGAATGCATGGATTTGATCAAAGTATTTCGCTTACACTTCCTGCGCTGTCTGTGCTGTATTTGAGATATATTCCAAAAAAGAAAAAATCTCTTGCGGAACTTGCAAATGAAATTGCAGACAGAAAAGCCGCTGAACTTGCGGAAAAACAGGAAACTATCAAAGAAACTGAAATTACTGAATCAGCAGAAACAAAAGCAGAATTGAATTAGGAGGAATTTTTATGAATGCAAAGAAAAAAGTCATTGCCATGCTTCTGGCAGGCGGACAGGGCAGCAGATTGTATGCGCTGACGCAGAATGTTGCAAAGCCTGCTGTTCCCTATGGCGGTAAGTACCGGATTATTGACTTCGCACTGTCAAACTGCACAAACTCCGGAATTGATACCGTTGGGGTTCTGACACAATATCAGCCGCTTGTTCTGAATGAATATATTGGCAATGGTCAGCCGTGGGATCTTGACAGAATGTATGGCGGTGTACATGTCCTGTCACCGTTTGAAACCAAAAAAGGTGCAGACTGGTATCAGGGTACTGCTAACGCTATTTATCAGAACATGCGCTTTATTGAACGTTATGATCCGGAATATGTCATTGTCCTTGGTGGCGATCATATTTATAAAATGGATTATTCCAAACTGGTGGCTTATCATGAAAAAAATAATGCTGATGGAACAATTGCAGTCATTGATGTACCAATGGAAGAAGCTTCTCGCTTCGGTATCATGACATGTGACGCTGAAAACAGAGTTGTCAGATTTACAGAAAAGCCTAAGAATCCAGAATCCACACTTGCATCTATGGGCATTTACTGCTTCACATGGCAGAAACTGAAAAAATATCTGATCGAAAATGAAGAAGCAAATACAGGTTCAAAAGATTTCGGAAAAGATATTATTCCGTCTATGCTTGCCAATAAAGAACGCCTGTTTGCTTACACATTTGACGGCTATTGGAAAGATGTCGGCACACTGGACAGTCTCTGGGAGGCTAATATGGATCTGCTGAGTCCATCTGTTCCGCTGGATCTCTATGATCCCAAATGGAAAGTTTATGCCCGTCATAATAATATGCCGCCGCAGTATATCGGAGAAAATGCAGAAATTGAAAATTCTATGATCACAGAAGGTTCTAACGTCAGCGGCAAGGTAGATTTTTCTATTATCTTTTCCGGTGTTACGATCGAAGAAGGCGCAACAGTGAATTATTCTATCCTGATGCCGGGTACAGTTGTCAAGGCTGGTGCGGTTGTGGAATATGCCATTGTCGGCGAAAACTGTGTGATTGAATCCGGTGCACATATCGGCAAGAGCCCGGAAAATGTTGCTTTCCGTGATGACTGGGGAATTGCTGTTGTTGGCCATAATGTCACTATTTCCGGAGATGCTGTTGTTGATCCGAAAGAAATTGTTTCAGAAAACAGATAAATCAAAAAGGAGGCCTTTTCATGGGTGCAAATAATAATATTCTCGGTCTGGTCTTTGCAAGCCTGCATGATTCGACCGTGATCGAACTGACAAAACAAAGAACCATGGGTTCTATTATGTTTGGCGGAAGATACAGACTGATCGATTTTCCCCTGTCCAATATGGTGAATTCCGGTATTACACAGGTTGGTGTGATCACAAAATCTAATTATGGCTCTTTACTGGATCATCTGGGTACAGGCCGTGAATGGGATCTTGCCAGAAAACAGGGCGGTCTGCATCTGCTCCCCCCGTTTAGCCAGAACGGCGGCAATGAAGGCGTGTACAGAGGCCGGTTGGAGGCTCTTAATAACGTCTGGAGCTATGTAGAACATTCTCACTGTGAATATGTTGTTCTGACAGACTGCGATTATGTCGCAAATATCAATTTTGAAAATGTCATCAAGCAGCATATTGCAACAGAAGCAGATATTACTGTTGTTTATGGCAAATATAAATATAGCGAAGAATCTGGATCTTGTGTAGATGTACTGGAATTTGACGAAACAGGCAGAGTCAATACGGTTTTGATTGATCCTCAGATTTCCGGGGAATGCAACATCAGCCTTGATATGTTTGTCATGAAAAAAGATTTCCTGAGCCGTCTGGTAAAAGATGCCGCCAGCAAAAATCAGTATAGCCTTGTTCGTGACTGCCTTCAGCCCAGAGTGAAAGAATTCAAGATTATGGGATATCAGTTTGATGGCTATTTCAGCAGAATTGACAGCGTAAAGCATTATTATGAAGCAAATCTTGCTTTGCTCAAAGCAGAAAACAGAAAAGCCTTATTCAAGGCTGGTTCTCCTATCTATACCAAGATCGGCGACAATGGCCCTGTAAAATATGGCCTGGAATCCAAAGTCAGCAATTCTCTGATTGCAGACGGCTGTGTGATTGAAGGTACAGTAGAAAACAGCATTCTGTTCCGTGGTGTCAAAGTTGGAAAAGGCAGTATTGTGAAAAACTGTGTTCTGATGCAGAATACCAATATTGGTGCTGGCTGTTCTCTGACTTCTGTTATCACAGACAAGAATGTCACAACCGAAGATGGCCGGGTTCTGACAGGCTCTGAAAGCTATCCTGTTTATATCGGCAAAAACGCAAAACTCTGATCAGAATCCCATGGGGGTGATTTGTTTTGAATATACTGTTCGCCGCAAGTGAAGCTGTTCCGTTTGCCGCTTCCGGCGGTCTGGCAGATGTGATAGGCTCGCTGCCTGCCTCGATTTATAATCAGGGGCATGAATGTCGTGTTGTCATTCCGTTATATCGGGCAATCCGTCCCGAACTCCGGGCACAAATGACCTTTCTCACAAATATTACAGTAGATGTATCCTGGAGAAAACAATACTGTGGTATTTTCACAGCAATCTGGAATGGTGTTACTTATTATTTTATTGATAATAAATATTATTTTGATCGTGATGGATTATATGGCTTCTATGATGATTGTGAACGCTATGTCTTTTTCTCCCGTGCTGTGCTGGAAATGCTCAGATGTATTGATTTCCGACCAGATATTATTCATGCTAATGACTGGCAGACTGCTATGATCTCTGTATTTTATCAAGTATTTTATAAATATCAGCAGGGGTATCAGAACATCCGGAATGTATTTACAATTCATAATATTCAATATCAGGGGAGCTATGGACGGGAAGTTCTTAATGAAGTGATGGGCATTCCTCTGTATCATATGGGCATTCTGGAATATGACGGAGCAATCAACATGATGAAAGGCGCAATTGAAGCCGCTGACAAGATCACAACTGTCAGCCCCAGTTATGCATGGGAAATTCTTGATCCGTACTATGCACATGGCCTTGACAGAATTCTGATTAATAAGCAATACAAGCTGACAGGCATTCTCAATGGCATTGATACACATCTGTATAATCCTGAAAAAGATGAATGCATTGCCAAAAAATTCAGTGCGGACAAAGTCGGCGGAAAGAAAGCCTGCAAAGAAGCTTTGCTTTCAGAATTGGCTTTACAGGAAGGCGATGAGCCTGTGATTGGCATTGTGACCCGTTTTGTTTCTCATAAGGGGATTGATCTGATTCGATATGTCTTTGAGGATCTATTAAAACTGGGTTATAAATTTGCCATTCTGGGCAGTGGTGAAAAAATCTATGAAGATTTCTTTTCTGAAATGCATTCCCGTTATCCGGATACAGTAAGCGTGACACTGGGATTTCAGCCGGATCTTGCAAGGAGAATTTATGCGGGTGCTGATATGTTCCTGATGCCCTCGCAAAGTGAGCCCTGCGGCCTTGCACAGATGATTGCTATGCGCTATGGTACAATCCCCATTGTACGTGAAACCGGCGGTCTGCATGATACTGTAAAAGATAATGGCAATGGAGACGGAAACGGCTTTACATTCCGCACATATAATGCGCATGATATGTTGAATGCTTGTGAACGTGCACATAAATGTCATACAGATTCCAAAGCATGGAAAGCTTTGATCAAACGTGCAATGCGTTGCAATTATAGCTGGCATGCTTCTGCTGGAGAATATATTAAATTATATCAGGAACTGTGCAATCAGAACACAGATCTTTAAGAATCAAAAAAAAGCCCTGTCTGCGTTATAGCAGACAGGGTAATTTTTTAGTTATTTTCTTTCATCAGGCTCGCACCAGCATTCCATGCCTTGCCGACTTTTTCGCCGGACACATAATAACCAGACTGGAACTGATCAAAAATCAGAGCATTCAGCTTTGCAGGATCTACTTTTCCATTTTCAGACAAGATATTTTCCTCTGCGGCTACATTCACAATCTTTCCGATCACAGCATGGAGATTTTCTGTCTGAACGATTTCAGCAAGTTCGCATTCCATTACAATTGGAAATTCTTCAATCACAGGTGCATTCACAAAATTACTTTTTACGGCATGAAAACCTGTTTTTGCAAATTTATCCGGCATTTTGTTTCCGGTTGCAATCCCGAAAAAGTCAGCTTCTGCCATATGTGCATAATCTGCAAGACTAACTGTAAATGCCTTGACACTGCGAATATTCTGCGTTGTTTTGTGACTTTCATCAATGATGAGTGCAATCTTATCCATATCACAAATTGTTCCCCATGCTGCATTCATGACATTAACAGTTCCATTTTCATCATAAGCGGCGATCATCAGCACGGGCATAGGGTACAATGCTGGAATTACACCAAGATCTTTTTTCATAAAAAAACCTCTCTTAATATCTTATTCTCACATCTTACTTATAAGGGCGAGTTTTTTTTTAACAGGGGATAAAACCCACAGCAGATTCATCGGCGTTTTATCATTAAACTACGCTGTTTGTTAACAGTGTCCGGAATCAAACCGGAAAATCCGTCCTAAATACGAAGTAACTGCTGTGTACAATGCCCCTGTAAGATTATTATATCATAAAATCACATATTTGTCAAGCATCAACATACAGCTGAAAAAATTAATATCATAATATAGCATCAGCCTATTGACAAAAATAGATAAATATGATATACTTAAAAAAAATCAAAAAGGGGAAGTATGTGAAATGATTTATACTGTACAGACCAAAAAAGCATTGCTCCTTTGCTTTGAAGCACATAAAGATCAGAAAGATAAAGCTGGAATGCCTTATGTATTTCATCCGTTTCATCTTGCTGAACAAATGCAGACAGAGGACACTGTGACAGCGGCTCTCTTGCATGATGTTGTGGAAGATACTTCTTATACACTTGATGATCTCAAAAATATGGGATTTGCTCCTGAAGTTATTCAAGCGATTTCTTTGCTGACACATGATCAGAATACAGAATATTTGCAATATATCACTGAAATCCGGAAAAATCCGATTGCGAGAGCGGTAAAACTGGCAGATCTGAAACATAACAGTGATTTGTCAAGACTGGATCATGTGGATGAACGTGCTATGAAACGTTATGAAAAATATCAGAAAGCAATTGCATTATTAGAAGAGTAACAGAAACAAGCACCCCTTTCGGAGTGCTGTTTTTGATTCTCAGTAATCAGGATTTTGCGGCCTTTTTCATCAGAATCAGATCATAGATATTCCAGATTCCGTCATGATTCATATCAGCATCCCCCTGAATGTTCACTGCTTTTTTATGAAGAAAATCCTGCATGATTTTAATATCCTCTACATTGATGACACCATCTGTATTAAGATCACCAGTTAAAATAGTTTCTTCCGGATAAATATTTTCAATAGTATATAATAAAAATTCTTGTGTCATGCCATTGGAATCCGTTATTCTGACAGCATAATCTCCGGCGGCTTCTTGTGTGATATTTTCAAGTGTCAGAGTTTTTCCGGTAGCATCTGGAATTTCTTTGCCATCATGCAGCCAGGTATAAGAAACATTTTCCAAAGAAGTGACTGCCTGCATTGTATAAGATTGCTTTTCTTTCAAACTGATTTTCTGATAAGCGGAATAAATCGGTAATGATTCTGATACAGTATGATTTTCAGCAATCAATTCTCCGACACCCTTCCAGCCATCGCCTTCATCCTGTACAAAAATTCTGACTTTATCAAGTAATGTACCCGGCTGTATATTCATAGAGGACATATCAATCTTGAATTCTGCGAAATCTTCACTTTTCTTGAAATTAAATCCAGAATGATCATCTCCCTTGGAATAATAGCACCAGCCGGCGGATTGATAATAAATCCAGTAAGAATCTGCATCATGTTCAATCCGGAGATTCCAGACAGGCTTTTCAACATTATGATGCACTTCAGCAGCAACGTACAAATATTTATCATCACTGGAGAGATAAAGTTTATTTTCTCCGGATTCCGCAATCAGATTTTTTTCTGTCCATTCGGACTGACTGGAGCGAACGCCATCAAAGACAATATTTCCTCCATAAGTATACAGGTTTGTATTATTCTCTGCTTTTTTCTCTGGATCTGCTGTTTCTGTGATCTGGATTGTTCCCATTTTATTAGCACCAAGAGAAGCATTCCAAATATCAGGGTTTGCAAATTGTACTGTTCTGAGCAATCCATCCTGTATTTCCTGATTCCCCACAGAAAGCCGGAGATAGACATTCCATTCTCCTGCTTCGAGACTGCCGGGCACTGGAATCTGCAAATCTTCCTGTGTACTTGTACAGGAGTACCATGTCCGGGAATCAATATCTATATTCTGAGTCACATAATTTCCATCTTTTTCAAGAATAATTTCCGCATTCTGCGGCCGGATCGGATTGGCAAAGCCAGTATTTTCGACATTGAATTTCAATTCAAAATGATCTCCCTGTTCTGCTGAGGCATTCAGATCACAGTCACGGATAACAAAACGATAGCCTATATGATCTCGCATGAATTTAAATACTGTCTGTCCATAATATGCAGAATTATCCACACCCGAAACGGTGTAATTCTCTCCAAATGTATAATCTTGATATAATTTATAAATATTAGAATTAATATAGCTGAGATGTGTTTGATACATTTCCGGGATTGCATTTTCCGGAAGATAAGTATCATATTTCTGCGCCCAATCCAGTGCGCCGGAAAACTCTCCGCCATAATAAGTGGCTGTTGTCTGATTGCCCAGCCAAGTAGTTTCAATTGCCCGGTTAGAATATGTTCCAAGATCGGAATCTGATCCCATATAGCCATCATTATATAATCCGACTCTTGCGGCCTGACTGCCGGGTTCAGATTTCCAGTCTGCCATGTCTTTCGTCTCAATACCTGCCCATTTGGCAAAGATATTAGGCGTGCGGACAGTGACAGGAATTTCATTCGGCACGAGATCAAGAACAGCATCCAAAAGCTGTGCTTTATATTCCAGAGATGTATATTTTCCGCTGTGCTGTTCTCCCCATGCGCCTACAAAACCGGATTCCACAAACATCAGAATATCTTTATAATCCTCAAGGAAACCATCCTGCTTGATCTGATCAATATGATGCAATAATTGCTCAAAGCTTGCTGGTTCAGGATTGGTTTTTCCATTGGCATCATACCGGAAACGTAATGCCACCGTACAGCCATTTTTTCGGCAATTTTCCAATGTGCCTCGCATACCTGCAAAGAATTCTGCATCAAGATCATAGTCTGTTCCTTCTGTATAGACAGATGTTTCTTTTCCATCTTCTCCGGTGATTTTTTCTGTTGTGCCGTTCACACCGGAAGAAAAAGCACCAATATCCACAAACATCAGTACCAAATTGCCTGTCGGATTCTTGACAGCTGTTTTTCCCGGCTCACAATGATACCAGAGTGTTGATGTATATCCTGCTCCGGGATTATTGATCGTCTCCGTAGATTCTGTATAATTCATACCAGAATCTTGCAAAGTTTCTGTTTCAGCGCATGAAATCAGCGGTGCAATCTGCAATATCAGTGCAAATGCAGAAACAGCTGCCGCCGCTTTCCTGAATAATTTCATGTCAAATTCCCCTTTCAAAAATAAATTTCTGTTTTCATTTTAGCATATTTTCACAAAAAATGCAATAGCATTTCAAAAAAATTCAACCAAACATGGAATTCCCCTCTTCTTTAATTGATGGACATGATCAAACGGCAGTGGGATCGGAAAAAATTAGTATTTTCCACTGAATTGAAATGCGATTATCACGAATTTGTCGAAAACAGACATATTCTGTCTATACTATTTGTGAATAATGCGAATAGCAAAAAGGCCGTCATTTATGGTATAATAGAATCATGGATGTCACTAAAGCCTGAAACAGAAAGAAGCTGAAATAATGTCAACACAAACAACCAAAAACAGCAGTCGGAAAAATGACAAAAAAACTGGTCTGGATTCTGAAGTTACTAGAGTTGTTCTGATTTTTATGCTCCTGCTTGTCATCATCGTGCTGCTGGTAGCGGCCTTTATAAGCTTGGGAGGTGGAGAAACGCCCGGCAGTTCTGACAGTCGCATTGTCATTCAAGTGCCGGATGGAGATGGCACTCTGTCTGCTGAAACAACGAGTCCCAATCATGGCAATACGGAAACAGATCCTATCCCGGCAGAAGTACTCAATCCGGATTTGGCAAATGAAACAAGCCCACCGCAGACAGAAGAAGTCATTGCAACCGCTCCTGAAACAGAACCGCCTGTCACAGCAATCACTACAACAGGAACACGCCCGGCTAATACCAGTCCTGTTTATATAGTCACAGATGAAACAGGGGATTCTACAGAAATTGCTACACTTGCTCCGCCCCGTACAACTGCCTATGATGAAAGTGCAGCATTCACTTCTAATCCGACAACCATCACAACAACCATTCCTGATTCTGTTCCAGAACCGGCTACTCCTCCAGCAGGTGACGGCACAATTACTAATACAAATTATACTATTTCTTTGAGTGGCTCTGCAAGCATTTATTCCAGTCCTGGCGGAAGCGCAAACGGCACAATCGGCTCGAATGGTACATTCACAATTGTCCAGGAAATGACGGATGCCAATGGCGTAAAATGGGGAAAGCTCAAATCTGGCGCAGGCTGGGTTAGATTAAATTAATGATAATCTCCGGATTTCCGGAGATTTTTATTTATCAAAAAGCCGCACCTTTTGGGTGCGGCTTCTTTGTCAAATCAGTTCACAGAACGCTTGATATAGCTTGTATGCAATGTTTTATGAGACTTATGTCCGCCGGGTCTGTGGAGATATTCTTCATAGAGATTTTTAATATCTGCATTCAGATGAGACAGACGCAGGTCTTTGTTTGCATCTTCATCATAAAGAGCTTTTGCACGGAGTACACGCAGATCTTCAAAATTGCGGACGCTTGCCGGCTGCTGAGGCTGACCGCCGCCGTTGACACATCCGCCGGGACATGCCATAATTTCAATGAAATCTACCTGTTCTTCGCCGCTCTGGACACGTCTAAGCAGTTCACCAGCATTGGCAAGGCCGGAAGCAACTGCTACACGGATCTTTTTATCACCAATTTCGATTTCAGAACGCTTGATGCCATCTGTACCACGGATTTCTTTGAATTCTACAACTTCATCTTCCTTGCCTGTCAGCCAGCAGTAAGCTGTACGGAGAGCCGCTTCCATAACGCCGCCTGTTGCGCCGAAGATGTCACCAGCACCGGAAGAAAGGCCAAGCGGATTATCAAAATCTTCATCCGGAAGTGCAGTAAATTTCAGGCCTGCACGGCGGATCATCCGAGCAAGTTCACGGGTTGTCAGTACATAATCCACATCAGGAACACCAGCAGCATTTTCATCTTCACGCTGACATTCAAATTTCTTTGCAGTACACGGCATTACACTGACAACAATAATATCTTTCGGATCTTTGCCGATTTTTTCAGCGTAATAAGTCTTAGCCATTGCACCCAGCATTTGATGCGGAGATTTGCAAGTTGACAGATTATCAATCAGATCCGGGAAATAATGCTCACAGTATTTTACCCAGCCAGGTGAACAAGAAGTCATCATAGGAAGCTTGCCGCCTTTTGTAAATCTATCTACAAATTCTGTAGCTTCTTCCATGATTGTCAGGTCTGCACCCCAGTCAGTATCAAATACATCATCAAAGCCCAGACGACGCAGAGCAGCAACCATCTTTCCTTCTACATTTGTACCGATCGGATAGCCGAATTCTTCACCCAGTGCGGCACGAACTGCCGGAGCAGTCTGTACAATGACATGCTTGGAAGGATCAGCAATTGCTTGGAATACAGTATCTGTATAATCTTTTTCAGACAATGCGCCTACAGGACATACTGCAATACACTGGCCGCAGGAAACGCAGCTCGTTTCACCCAGACCCATTTCAAAAGCACTGCCGATAAATGTCTTGAATCCTCTTTCATTTGCACCAATTACGCCAACGCCCTGCCATTTGGAGCAGACAGCCACACAGCGACGGCACAGAATGCATTTATTATTATCTCTGTACATGTGAACAGCAGAATTGTCAATTTCATAGACATGCTTTTCACCTTCATAGACATCTTCATGATCAATGCCCATTTCATTGCAGAGAGACTGCAATTCACAATTACCGCTTCTGACGCAGGAAAGGCATTTTTTCTCATGTGTGGACAGGATCAGCTCCAGTGTTTTTCTTCTGGAATCCATTACTTTGGGGGAATTGGTCAGAACTTCTGTGCCCTCAAATGCCAGCGGATACACGCAGGAAGCTACCAAACGGAAGCCTCTGCCTTCGTTGATCTCTGCCATGCAGATACGACATGCACCGATCTCATTAATTTCTTTCATGTAGCAGAATGTAGGAATGTCAATGCCTGCCATATGTGCAGCTTCCAGAACCGTTGTACCCTTGGGAACAGTCACCGGAATACCGTTAATCTTGATATTAATATCAGCCATGATTCTTATTCCTCCTCTTAACCCTTGGTAATGGCGTTAGGTCTACAATTGCCCATGCAGACACCGCACTTGATGCACTTGGAAGTATCAATTACAAAAGCTGCCCGTTTCTTTCCGGGTGCGATATAATCACCCTGTGAAATCGCATGTACAGGACAGTTCTTTGCACACAGTCCGCAGCCAACGCACTTATCAGGCATAATTGTAAACTGCATCAGATCTTTGCAGACACCAGCAGGACATTTTTTTGCTAATACATGCGCTTCATATTCATGACGGAAATTCTTGAGTGTGGAAAGTACAGGGTTCGGAGCTGTCTGACCTAAACCGCAGAGGGAATTTGCCTTGATATAATAGCACAGTTCTTCCAGCTTGTCAAGATCAGCCAGATCAGCCTGACCTTTGGTAATCTTGTCCAGCATTTCATACATTCGTTTTGTACCGATACGGCACGGTGTACATTTACCGCAGGATTCATCAACTGTGAATTCCAGGAAGAATTTTGCAATGTCAACCATACAGTTATCTTCATCCATAACGATCAGACCACCAGAGCCCATCATAGAGCCGATCGCAATCAGATTATCATAATCAATAGGAACATCATAATTTTCTGCTGAGATACAGCCGCCGGAAGGGCCACCTGTCTGAGCAGCTTTGAATTTTTTGCCGTTCGGGATACCGCCGCCAATTTCTTCGATTACTTCACGCAGTGTTGTACCCATCGGAACTTCTACCAGACCAGTATTCTTGATCTTGCCACCCAGTGCAAAGACTTTTGTTCCCTTGGATTTTTCTGTACCCATGGAAGCGAACCAATCAGCACCCTTCAGGATGATCTGCGGAATATTGGCATATGTTTCAACATTATTCAGGATAGTAGGCTTTCTATAAAGACCTTTTTCAGCCGGGAATGGCGGACGGGGACGAGGTTCGCCTCTGTTGCCTTCAATAGATGTCATCAGAGCAGTTTCTTCACCGCACACAAACGCACCTGCACCAAGTCTCAGATCAATATCAAAGCAGAAATCAGTGCCAAAGATATTTTTGCCAAGCATACCATAATCTCTGGCCTGCTGAATGGCAATTCTCAGACGTTCTACAGCAATTGGATATTCTGCACGGACATAAATATAGCCCTGTGTTGCGCCGATGGCATAACCAGCAATTGACATAGCTTCCAGAACAACATGCGGATCTCCTTCCAGAACGCTTCTGTCCATGAATGCGCCGGGGTCGCCTTCATCAGCATTGCAGCAGACATATTTCTGATCTGCATTCGGAACGATGGTTCTGGCAAGTTTCCATTTCATGCCGGTGGGGAATCCGCCGCCGCCACGGCCTCTGAGTCCGGAATCCAGTACTGTTTGAATGACATCTTCCGGAGTCATTTCCTTGACAACTTTGGCAAGAGCCTGATAACCATCTTTTGCAATATATTCATCAATATCTTCCGGATTAATCACACCGCAGTTTCTAAGTGCAACACGGTGCTGCTTTTTATAAAAGCTGGTTTCATTCAGAGATTTAATGCCTTCTTCTGTAACTGTCTCATCATAGAGCAGTTCTTTGACAGGATTCCCTTCAATCAGATGTTCTTTGACAATCTGAGGAACGTGTTTTGCCTTAATGCGAGAGTAGAAAGTACCTTCTGGATAAACAATCATAATAGGCCCAAGAGCGCACAGACCAAAACAGCCCGTTCTAACAACCTGAATTTTTTCCTCCAGACCATTGGCAATGAGTTCTTTTTCCAGAGCATCCGCAATTGTCAGGGATGCAGAAGAGGTACAGCCTGTACCAGCACAGAGAAGAATCTGCTTTTCATATTTGCTGTTTGCTTCTGTAGAACCTTCTGTCCGGAGTTCTACTTCCGGGTGCTTGGCATCACGAATCTGCTGAATTTCCTGCAATGACTTCATGTATAGACCTCCTTAATATGCAATCAATCGTACTTATCGAGAATTTCTTTTACTTTGTCTGTTGTGAGACGGCCATAGACATCTTCATTGACTGTCAGAACAGGTGCAAGACCACATGCACCAATGCAGCGGCAGGCTTCAAGGGAGAATTTTCCGTCAGATGTACATTCACCATCACCGATGCCCAGAAGTTCCTGAAGCTTGTCATAAATATCGCCTGAGCCTTTTACATAGCAGGCAGTGCCAAGACAGACAGAAATATTATATTTCCCCTTGGGATACAGTGAGAATTGTGCGTAAAACGTTACCACACCATAAATTTTTTCAAGCGGGATCTGCATTTCATCGGAAATGATCTTCTGCACTTCAATTGGCAGATAGCCATAAATATCCTGTGCCTGCTGTAAAACCGGCATCAATGCGCCGGGGTCGTCCCTATGGGCTTCAATAACAGCGTGAAGCTTTGCTTCCTGTTCAGCTGTGCCCTGGAACGGAACTGATGTTTTAGTAGCCATAATTTACCTCCTGATTTTGAAACTGCATGTCAGGCAAACACCTACATGTTACAGTTAATTATAACACGAAGAAAAAAAAAAGTCTATTCGTAAACTAGACTAACATTCAACATAATATTTGTGCAGGTTGCACAAAAAGCAGGTATGCAATCTATAGAAATGGTAAAAAGAAAAATTTCTTTTGCCGGAAAATACTAGACAAATATCTGAAAATATGGTATACTGATATTTGATATATTTTATTGCAAGAGGTGTTTCACCGTGGGTTTATTTGATCGGTTATTCAAGAAAAAAATGTATTATTTCGACAAGAATATTGCTCCGCAATGCAGTTATTGCCAATTCGGCAGACGGACAAAAGACGGCCGGGAAATTCTGTGTGAAAATAAAGGCATCATGTCAGAAGAGGATTCTTGTAAGCAGTTTATCTATGCGCCGCTGAAACGGATTCCAAAGAAACAGTTTGATATAGAAGGTGTCCTTGCTGACGATGAAGATATTTATGTTATGTTTCAGGAAGAAGAGCTAGAAGCTTTGGAACTGCCGGAAATGCCGGATGAAATGAAAGCTCCAGACGTGCCGGATATGCTGAAAGCTCCAGATCTCCCCGATACGCTCAAACAGTCTGAATTGATGGATATTCTGAAAGAAACATCCGAAGCAGAGGAGATTCCAGTCCCAACACTGTCAGAAGAAATCCCTCCGGAAGTGCCGAATGTTCCTGATTTGCCGGATATACCGGATGCACCGGGAAAGGATGAATAATCATGAAACGAGAAAATTATATCAGCTGGGATGCGTATTTCATGGGAATTGCTCTGCTGTCCGCACAAAGAAGCAAGGATAGTAATACACAGGTAGGCGCATGTATTGTAAATCAGGATAAAAAAATTGTTTCTGTAGGCTATAACGGAATGCCCACCGGGTGTGATGATGATCATATGCCATGGGAAAGGGAAGGGGCATTTTTAGAAACAAAATATCCGTTTGTCTGCCATGCAGAATTAAATGCTATTTTGAATAGTGCCGCCGTTAGCCTGAAAGATTGTGTTTTATATGTAACTTTGTTCCCATGCAATGAATGTGCAAAAGCCATTATTCAAAGCGGTATCCGGAAAGTGATCTATATGGATAATAAATATGCTGATACAGATGGGACAAAAGCATCTGTCAGAATGTTTCAGCTGTCAGGTGTGATCTGTGAGCAATATCAAAAAACAGGACAGGAAATAAAATTGATGTTATAAAAATAAGTAAGGGGAGAGAAAAATGTTAAAATTTATTGATCTTGAATTTTTTTCAAAATTAAGAAAGGTTCTAACATGATATTTTTTATACATGAGTTTAAAATATTTATTATCAGTCTGCTGTGTGTGGGAATCTGTTTCTTTCTGGGCTTTGTGTATGCCAAATCGGAAACACCTACTTCATGTGGTCAGCGTGATTGGCTTCTTGGGGGCAGTGCCTGCGGCATTGTCTATGGATTGATCCTGTTTCTGATCCTGAAAGGAATCTGTTCCCACCTCGGCTGGCTGGATATTAAAATCCAAACACAGGAACAGCTGAATTATCTCATTTCCCATAAACATGGAGTGATGGGAATGCTGCTTCCTATGATCGCCAATACTGTCATTGGCCTGAATGCTGGAGTCAAAGATTTCATGACTGATATGCAAAGACAGGCAGAACAGGAAGAAGACCCTACGGAAGAAACGCCTGAAAAATGGACATGGCCAAAAATGAAAAAAATTCTTCTTCTGATCGAATTAACGGCGGCAGTTTTTGAACTGTTTATGATAATCAAACAAATTGTGAGGTGATATTCATGAGAATCAGATGTAAACCTTGGGCACGGCCTGAACTGGATGCTTCTGATTTTTTTATCAGCGATCCCAGACAGTATAAAAATCATTGGCAGGATGTGTTTTCTAATCATAAACCGATTTGGCTGGAATTAGGCTGCGGAAAGGGCGGCTTTGCCAGTCAGGCAGTTGTACATTGGCCAGATGTTAATTTTATTGCTGTTGATATTAAAAATGAAATGCTGGTATTGGCAAAACGCAAGATAGAACAGGCTTTGAAAGAGAATGCAATGACTACGGAACAGGTCAGAATCATGATTCTGAATATTAATTATATTTCAGAAGTATTCGGCCAAGCAGATCCTGTAGAAAGAATTTTTATTAATTTCTGCAATCCATGGCCAAAGCCCAAACATAAAAAACGCCGTCTTACACATCCTAGACAGCTCTCACAATATCAGCAATTTCTAAAAGGTGAACTTTGGTTTAAAACAGATGATGATGATTTATTCAATGAAAGTCTGCAATATTTTCAGGAAACAGGCTTTGAGATACAGTATAGTACCAGAGATCTGCATCATTCTGATTTTTCTGAAAATCTGGAAACAGAACATGAACGTATGTTTACAGAAGCAGGAAAACAAATTAAATTCTTGATAGCATCACAGAAGGAGGCTTCTTAATGGCGAAAGAAATTATCATTGACGGTAAATCTAGCATCTGTGACAGTTTCCGAGGGCTGGGCTGTGTCACAGGGAATGGCTCTTCCCGGCTTCTTCTGGATTATAAGCGCATTCATCCGGAACAATATCAGGAAATCATGAATCTATTATTCCTTCCAGATTATGGCGCAGGTCTGACACATATCAAGATCGAACTCGGCGCAGATGTAAACTCTTCCTCAGGAACAGAACCATGTACCAAACGAAATGAAGATGAAAAACCAGATGTCACCCGTGGAGCAGGGTTTCAATTTGCCGCTGATGCTAAAAAAATCAATCCGGATATTACGATTGATCTTCTTAGATGGGGCGAACCTTATTGGGTGACAAAAGCATTTTCAGAAAGTCAGCATTCTGGTTTCCGTGCTCGCTATCAATGGTATTATGAAACGATCCTAGCCGCCTATGAAACATATCATCTGGAATTTGATTTCATCAGTCCGGATGTGAATGAAACAGATCAGCCTGATGTTGATTGGCTGATTTATTTTTCAGAAAAATTAAAATCTGAAAAACATGCGCCTTATGATTTTTCTAAAATTCAGATTGTAGCATCAGATGAAGTGGGTTCTATTCAGATTGCAAAGCTAATGCGTGAAAATGAACGTCTGCGGAATGCCGTGGATGTCATTGGACTGCATTATACAACTTATGGAGATGAGAATACAAATTATTTGCATGAATTTTATCATAAAGAAATCTGGTATAGTGAAGGGATTGCCCCGTGCAATGTGCCAGCATTATCCCGGCGTGTGGATGATTCGGGCATTACCGGCGCAAATGGTGCGATTAATACAGCAGTCAGAATTATTAACAGTTATGCACACAGCTGTATGAATTTATATGAATTTCAGCCGGCAGTATCCGGATATTATGACGGATCATGTTATGCACCTAAGCAGCTGCTGACAGCAAACACACCATGGTCAGGCTATTATCAGCCCGATATTGGAATATGGATTTCTGCGCATTTTATGAGATTTGCAAAACCCGGATGGCAATATATGAAAGAAGTTTGTTTTGGAGATGGAGAAGAAAATCATACTATCTGGGATACAACAGATAATTATATGACACTGATCTCTCCGGATAGATCACATCTGACCATGCATTTTGCAAATGATACAGATAAAACTAGAAATTATAAAATTATTTTCCGTAATCTTCCGGAATTATCAGAAACATTGTCATTGATTCAGACAGAAGGCAGTGCCGCACCTGATCCGGTAGATCAAAATTGGTTTCAAGTGATTCGTCAGATGGAAATTATAACAGATGCAGACAAAGATATTTCCATCTCTGTGACAGTGCGGCCTTTTTCTCTTCTGACGCTCACAACATTAGATACTTCCGGTATCTGTGGGACGGCACAATTAAAAAAGATTCCAGAATATCAGCGGCTATCACTCCCATTTTTCATGAATTTCCCTGAAAATGATTCTAATCCGTTTTATACAACTGATCAGGGAGGTGCATTTGAATTAATCAAGTCAGAAAATGGAAGTCTTTTTCTGGAGCAAAAAATCACTCGTCCGCCGACAAATTGGCGTTTTCGGAGTACACCGCCGCCGCTGACCTGTTTCGGGGAAGATACTTGGTCAAATTATCAGGCAAGTGCATTGGTTTATTTTGCTTCTCCTGATCCTGAAAATTATGCTGGTATCAGCATGAGATATAATTCTTCTGTCACAAATCCGGAAAGCTCAGAATGTGGTTTACAGCTGCGACTGTATGCAAATGGCATATGGCAGCTTCGCTATATGGAAGAGATTCTCAAAGAAGATACTACTCCGGATTATCTATATGAAATCGGCCATAGAATTAGTATTGCCGCCATTGGAACGCTTGTATTCTGTTTTATTGATAATCATTCTGTATTCGAGATTCAGATTCAAAACAGGCCGTTTCTTCGTTCCGGAAGAATGGCATTGCACAGTGCCTATGAAAAAAACCGCTTTCAGGATATCAAAGCCGAGAGAATTAATTTCCCGATTCATGCCTATATTGACAGAATAGATTGTCTAGATGATGCTGTTTCTTATCTTGAAACAGAATCCAGTCAATGGACATTGCAGAATATGACTGGCTATCAGTTTTATCATCGTACATGTGCAATAGGGCAGGAAGGTTCAGAAATGGAAATCCGGTTTTATGGCAACAGTATTTTTCTGCTTGGAAAGATTGATAAAGCTGTGATGCAGTTCTGGATTGATGATAGATTATATTCAGAAAAATATACCGTTTGTCGGAGCAATTACCGGGAATGTTTTTTTGCACTGGAGCATCTTCATACAGCCTGGCACACGCTTCGAATGAAAATCATAGAAGGACAGATAGATTTTGATGCCTTTGAGATTCCGACGGAAGCAGCAAAACCCGGAATTTCTGAAAAAGCCAAAAAAGCAATTTCTGTGCTTCCGGCGGCAGGCGCAGCGGCTGGCATTGCGGCGGCATTCACAGTTCATAAACTTCGTAAAAAAAAGAAAAAGAAAAAATAATCTGAAAATGATTCAGCTTATACTTTTCTACTTGATTTCATAACAAAAATATGTTATAATAAATTATATCATTCTGGAGGGAGGCTTTTTTATGGCAGATAAAGAAACAGAAAAAGCAAAAATGCAAAATGTCAGTAGATTAAAATTATCTTTGATTACAGGATATGGCCTGATCGTTATCGCAGCAGTATTATTTGTATCTGTGATTGCTGTCAAAAAAACAGATGCCGTCCTCAAAAATCAAGCCAGCTCTATGGTTTCTTCTCTGAATGTACAGATGAAAATGAATATGAATAGTTATTTATCACGTATGGAAACGATTGGAACGCTTGCCTTTGCAGAAGAGAGTAGCTATCGTTATGATGCTACTGATCCCAATAATGATGAATATGAAGCACTGAATACAGAAAAATTGATCTCTGATAAATTATATAGCCTGTGCATTATGGAAAATTTTGTAGATTATGGTATTGTCTATCGAAATAATCACACTGTCGGAAAAATATCAAACGGAACAGCAACTTTATTTAATGATCATCTGTTTACAGATTTGAGTCAGATCGTTTCCCGACAGCGCACAAAAGATGGATGGACAGCAGGTTATCAGGATAATTTTAAAAGAATTTACTATGTCAAGCAGATTCATGAAAATGCATTGCTGGTAATTTCTTTCTATGCTTCAGAATTGCAGAGTGTATTTGACAATCCGGAAACGATCAACGGCATGGAAATTCGGCTGACAAATCAGAATCAGGATATTATTTATTCTTCTCAAAGTTATGAGGTTGGACTTCCATTAAGTCCGGAAATTGCAGAACGTGTTCAGAATCAAAGTTCTGCAACTGTTATAGATAATGCTTATCTTGTCTCTGTCAATACCTGTGGGGATGATTGGTATGTGATCTGCTCTATTCCGACAAAGCAGATTCTGCGTGAAAAAAATGAAATGCAGCTGTATATCCTGTTTGCTGGGCTGATTGCCGCTGTTCTGGCTGTGGCAATGGGTGCAATTCTCTCTGTCAAACTGGCTGAACCTGTGACTAATATCGTTTCGGAACTCGATACGATGGCGCATATTGATCAGCTGACAGGTATTCTCAATAAGCGTTCTTTTGAAGAATATACCGAAAACCGTCTAGCTCATGCATTTAATTTTGAAGAACATGCACTGATTTTGATTGATATTGATAATTTCAAAGGCGTAAATGATACGCTCGGTCATAGCTATGGAGATAAAGTGCTCTCAGCAGTTGGCGGCATGATGCGGACAGTATTCCCGGATCAGGATTATCTTGGAAGAATTGGCGGCGATGAATTCGCTGTATTTTTGAATACTTCTGAATCTGATATGAATTATGAATCTTATGTCAGCTCCAAATGTGAAGCACTTTGTGAGGGATTTCGCAATCACTATACAGGTGATGACGGGAAATATAAAATTTCTGCAAGCATTGGTGTTGCATTATTCCCAGGCCATGGGAAAACTTTCAAAGAGCTTTATAAAAATGCTGATCAGGCTTTGTATGCATCTAAGCACCGTGGAAAAGATACTTATACTATTTTTGGAAGTCAGGAGGGAAAGCTATGAAAAAAATCAGAATTTGTCTGCTGGCTCTGACAATGTTCCCTTTTCTTCTGTCCAGCTGTGCAGAAAAACAAGTCATCCGTGCCCAGCAGGAACAGACTGAAATCACACTTTCCTGGTGGGGCAATGATGACCGCAATGAATATACAATTGAAGCTGTACGGGAATTTGAAAGACTGCATCCGGAAATCAAAGTCAAATGTAGCTATTCCGAATGGTCTGGTTATGAATCTCGCAGTCGTGTTCAGATGGTATCAGCAACAGAAGCAGATGTAATGCAAATTAATTTCAGCTGGCTCAGTCAGTATTCCCCTGATGGCAAAGGATATTATAATATCGAAGATCTTTCAGATGTAATTGATTTATCTAATTTTTCAGAAGAAATGCTTGCTTATGGCCGGAGAGGCGGCATCCTGAATGCAATTCCTATTGCGATGAATACAGAAACGCTTTATATTAATAAAACGCTGTATCAGTCTTATGGGCTGGATGTTCCTCAGACATGGGATGATCTGTTTCATGCCGCTGCTGTCATGAAGAAAGATGATATTTATCCATTTGGTGCGGCGGCAAAATCTGTATGGCTGTATTTCATTACATATGCAGAACAGGTTTCCGGAAAGCCGTTTATGAAAGATGATCATTCTATTGGCTTTTCAGCAGCAGAATTTCAGCTTATGGTTGAATTATATGTCCGCATGATTCAAGAACATGTCATGCCACAGGTAGAATATTTTGAACGGATTAATATTGATAACAGCATTTATGGCGGTACAGTGGCATGGGTCAGTGATGCAGAAAATTATCTTGGCAATGCGATGAAAAACGGAAATGAAGTTGTTGTAGCAGATTATACAGCTATTACACCTGAACAGACTGGAAAAGGCTGGTATGCAAAACCTGCTACTTTATATGCTGTCAGTGTGAACACAGATCATCCGACAGAAGCCGCACAACTGCTGGACTTTCTTCTGAATAGTCAAGAAATGGCATTATTACAGGGCATTGAAAAAGGGATTCCGCTGAGTGCTTCTGCCCGGAGCTGGCTGGAAGAGGAAAATATGCTGAATGGACTTCAATATGAAGCTTCTCTCTGTATGGAACAAACAGAAGGCCTTTCTCCCATGTATCCCTTTATGGAAAATACAAATATGCTCAATGCTTTTATAGATGCCTGCAATGCAGTGCTTTATGAAAAACAGACAGCGGAAGATGCTGGCAAAGAATTATATAAAATGGCATTATCCGGCTTAAAGGGCTGATAATCTTGTTTCAATATAATCCGCAATGCCTTCTACACCAGGGGCATTCAGATAATCCTGACGGAGTGTTTCAGCGGCTTTCAGATAAGAAGGCGTATTCAGCACCTGCATAACAGTGTCATAAATCTTTTCTTCATTTTCCAGCATCAGACCCGCCCCCAATTCCTCCACACGTTTTGCAACGGCGGATTCTTCTCCCGTCTGAGGATATAGAATCATGGGGACGCTCATATATAAGCTTTCCTGCACACTATTCATTCCGCAGTGTGTGAGAAATGCATTTGCTTCAGCAAGTATATCCAGCTGATCCACATGAGGAAATACTTTGATATTTTCGGGAAGCTTTCCGAATGCAGAAAGATCCGTATGCTGTCCACAGGAAATAATCACATCAAGATCTTTTCCAGAAAATGCCTGTATGCATTTGTGATAGAAATTTGCACGTTCGTTCACGACTGTTCCCAATGATATATATACTATCTTTTTCTGATCCGGCTTTCGCCGGATTTCTGTTTTTTTCACAGATACCCCTGCAAATAGATAGCGATCAGAAAAACTTTCTGCAAAGGGCTGGAAAGTCTTAGTTGTATATACAATCGTATCTTGTGAATTATCATTCTTGACAATATCCAGTGCTGAATGGATGGGATATCCTTTCTGGATCAGATAGCGAGCCGCCATATTCAACCGAGGCTGACCAAAGATCATATCTGCAATTTCCTTTCCGCTGTATTTCAGATAACGGGAAGATTTTTCATTAAAGGCCATTGTTGTTGTTGAGCAGATCAGGGGAATATGATATTTCTGTGCAGTGAGTTTTCCCCAGAAACATACAGAATCTGAAATAATCAGATCCGGCTTATATATTTTTATTTCTTCTGCAAGCATATCCGTCATCAGTTCGGTTGTTTTAAATGCATTCAGGCTCATCTGTGTAGTAGATACCTGTTTCAATTTCTTTTCCTGTTTTTTAGTGAGTTCAGGAAGATAGGCATCACAGCTGACAAATTCCGCACCAGTTTCCTGAATTCGGGATGCAAATTCCTGAAATGAATAAAAGCGGATGCTATGCCCTTTTCTGACAAGTGCCGCTGTGACTTCTAAAAGCGGATTGGTATGCCCCCATGCAGGGATTGTAAAAATCATAATATTACTCATGTTCCTGATCCTTTCTGAAAATATGCTGAAAATAGCTCTGGAAGGCATCTTTTGGCGGAATCGCCATACCCTGTTTTACATCAGCCAAAATAATCAGCGTGTCACCTGGTTGAATCTGAAATAATTCTCTTGCTTCTTTGGGAATTACAATTTGTCCTTTTGTGCCGACTGTCACAGTCCAGGCATGTTTTCCTTCTGGGTGGTTCTGCATATAAATCTCCTTTGGTATACAAATCATACTTTTCATACTTGTATTTTATCATCTAAATATGAATAAATATTATATTTTTTATGAATAATTTATAAATTTCTGAAAATACGCCAACTACTTGCAATCTTAGCAAAAATCTGTTATAATAAAATTAATGTGCAAATACAAAGGAGGCTATTTTTATGAATATTTTAATTGCACAGTCCGGAGGGCCTACCTGCGCAATCAATGCCAGCCTTGTGGGCGTTTTTAAGCAGGGACTCCTGACAGAAGAAATTGATGCCGTATTTGGATCTATCAACGGAATTGAGGGCGCAGTGAATGATGAAATTCTGAATCTGAAAAGCATTATCAAGACAAATGAAGATATGGAACTGCTTAGACAAACCCCCTCTACGATGCTGGGCTCATGTCGCTGCAAATTGCCGGATTATGAAGAAAATCCGGAAATGTATGAAAAAATCCTGAAGACATTCACCACACACAGAATTAATATTTTTATTTATATCGGCGGAAATGATTCTATGGATACGGTTGTAAAATTATCATCTTATCTTAAAAGCGTTGGCTCTGATATTAAAATCATTGGTGTTCCCAAGACAATTGATAATGATCTTCCTGTTACAGATCATACGCCCGGTTTTGGTTCTGCGGCCAAATATGTCGCTGCTACTGTACAGGAAATTATCCGTGACAGCAGTGTCTATAGTATTCCATCTGTAACAGTGATCGAAATCATGGGACGGCATGCCGGCTGGCTCACAGCCTCCACCTGTGTACTTCGTGCCAATGGAGAAGAAGCACCGCATTTGATCTATCTGCCGGAATCTTCTTTCACACCAGAACAATTTATTGAAGATACAAAAAAAGAAATGGCAAAGCATAAAGCCGTTGTAATAGCCGTTTCTGAGGGAGTTTCTTTACAGGATGCCGCTGATTTCCAGTCAGGTGCTGTGGATAATTTCGGCCATAAATATTTATCTGGTGTCGGGAAATATCTGGAACGTCTCGTTGCTGATAAAATCGGCTGTAAAGTCCGCTCCGTGGAATTGAATGTTATGCAAAGATGTTCTTCACATATCTGTTCTAAAACAGATATTGATGAAGCGGAAAGAATCGGAAGACATGCATTAAAAGCTGCTTTGGATGGCTTTACCGGAAAAATGATGTGCTTCCGTCGTGTCAGTGATACTCCTTATGCGGTAACGATTGAAATGACAGATGCCTGTCGTGTGGCGAATCAGGAAAAATTATTTCCAAAAGAATGGATTTCACCTGAACAGAATCAGGTCACAGATGCAGCAATCCCTTATTTTCTGCCATTGATTCAAGGGGAAGTAAATATTATGATGAAAAACGGTCTGCCGGTTCATTTTCAGCGGCCTTTGCAGATGAGGTAAATTATGGGCTTCAAAGAACAATTTATGATGAAAGCAGGAATTTCTAAGCATACTCCTGATGGTCTGAAATATTTTATTCTGAATGAAGAAATTTATATCCGGGGTTTTGAGCATCATGCAACATTTCAGGAAATTCCCTCTCAGATTGAAAATATGCCCGTTGTTTCGATTGAAAATATGCAGGAATCTGCTTTGCAGGGGGAAATCATTCTGCCGGATACCCT
The DNA here is from genome assembly GCA_002449585.1 of Ruminococcus sp. UBA7013. Lineage (GTDB taxonomy): Bacteria > Bacillota > Clostridia > Oscillospirales > Ruminococcaceae > UBA3855. The sequence goes on along the minus strand of DJXD01000101.1, from coordinate 22,813 downwards.
CCGGCGCATTGCAGACATGTGCTTTGAATTCCAAAAATATGTAACAAAATTCATCATTCCGTCCAGCGTTTCCCTGATCGGAGAACATGCTTTTGCTTTTTGCGATCTTCTGGAAGAAATCATTTTTCCGGATACGCTGGAAATGCTCCCTATGGGTGGAGGAATTGAAGAATGTCCCAATCTGAAACAAATTCATCTTCCGGCAGGTCTGAAAGAAATTCCAGAATATTTTGCTGTGGGCTGTACTTCACTGGAAAGCATCTTTATTCCGGATAGTGTCGTAAAAATTGGAAAAAATGCTTTTGAAGGCTGTACAAATCTCAAATCTATCCGCCTTCCGGAGCATCTGAAATAAAGGAGAATTAAAAATGAAAAAAATTTCTTTGCCAATGCCGAAAAAACTCCGTGAACATATAGATGATCATACAAATTATCAGGTCACGCCAGATGGCTTTAAATATCTGGTGAAACAAAATGAAATTTATATCAAAGGTTTTAAAAAAGGCTCACCTTCTGAGATACCAGCCTATATTGACAATCTTCCTGTTGTTTATCTTGCCGGACTGCATAATCTTCCGCTGACAGGAGAAATCCGGATTCCTAATACTGTCCGGGTGCTGGAATGGGCAGTTTTCAACGTGCAGGAATCTGCAACAAAATTTATTATTCCTGACAGCGTTATTCAGATTGATGAACATGCCTTTGCCTGGTGCAAATCTCTGGAGGAAATTTTATTTCCTGATTCTGTCAAACATCTTGGTACAGGTACAGTCATGAGCTGTAAAAAATTGAAATCTGTCCGGCTTCCGGCAGGATTGACAGAAATCCCCCCTTATTTTGCAAGCGGATGCTCTGCTCTGGAAGAAATCACACTGCCTGATCAGGTTTCTGCCATTCAGGAAATGGCTTTCAATGACTGCATTCACCTGAAATATATTCATCTTCCTGCAAATCTGAAATTTATCAGCAAATATGCCTTTTCTGGCTGTACTGCTCTGCATGGAGTACAGATTCCCGAAGGCTGTGAAGTGCATCCGAAGGCTTTTCATGATTGTCAAAAATAATGCTGTTTTCTAAGTAAATTTTGTATAATCTGACGTATTTTAGAAATATATCCAATATATTTTTATCTGTGTTGTTATAATAATAAAACCTGTTTGTTAAGGAGGATTTTATGGAGAAGGGTCTGGAAAGCTATCTCCGTTTTCTCAAGGGTGAAAAATCAGAATTCAAGATTTTGATTCAGCTGTATTGGGATAATATGCTGCTGTTTACCAACAGTTATATTCATAATCTTTCTGATGCTGAAGATATTGCACAAGAAGCACTGATTAAGCTTTCTGTGAAACGTCCGAAATTTGTACACGAAAATCAGCTGAAAGCCTATCTGTTCAAAATCTGCCGCAATTTATCAATTAATTATCTAAAAAAACAGAATCGACACCCACAGACAGAGCTAACGGAGTATCTGGAAGAAGATATATTAAAAATAGAGGAACGAATGGATCTGAAAGATTCTGCTCAGATCCTGCATCATACGATGCTAAAATTAAAACAAGAGTACAGAGAAATTTTATATCTCCGTTATTTTGAACAACTGACAATATCAGAGTGCGCACAGGTGATGAAATGTACAGAAAAACAGGCGACTGCTATGAGTTATCAGGCAAGGCAGGCACTTCGAAACCTGTTGGAAAAGGAGGGCTATACTGTTGAAAACTTATGATGAAGTATTTCAGAATGTCATGGAAGCGACAAATCTGCATCAGAAAAAAGTAAAAAAAATACAGCAGGTCATTTCCGGGACGGCAGTATGCACAGCCTGTGCGCTGGGTCTGTCAGTATATCTGAAACTGGAAACGCCGGAAACCCGTCCGGCTGTCAATACAGAAACAACAACTGCTACTATAGCAACGATCATTGAGGAAACTATGGATTCTGCTAACACAGGCATGTCAGATTATGATCCTGTCGAAATGACGACAACAGAAAAACATAAAATTCAGACAAGTAAGCCATCTCTGCCAGAAGAGACAGAAGCAATCCCTGTGATTTCATCAGAAACGATTCTTAACTCTGAAGTATCACAGACAGAAATACAAACGGCTTCTGAAACAAAAAATACACTTGTCAGCATTGTTGACACAGATGCGATCAGTCCCACAGAGGCGGAATCTGACTCCGAAACGGATGCCCCTGCTCCTGTTTCTGAATCTGTTACAAATCCGCCCCCTGTTGTGACTACAACCGTTCATACAGAGCTGACAGTGCCCCGAACAACAATTATGACAACGATCACTCAGCCAAAGACGACAATCATCACAGAAACAGAGCAGAATAGTCCTTCTCCTGTTATCGTTCCTACAGACCCAACAGAACCAGAAGAATCTGCTGTGTTAGATCCCACCATACCAGAATCAGCAATTGTGACAGAAGAAGCAACAGATGGAAACTCACCTTTGGAAGAACCATCGGCTGAATCACAGGAAACTACAACTACTACCGAAACTACTGCTATAGATTATATCGAAATTTCTGCAACAGATAATATACTCCCTCCGGATTCCCAGCATCCTCATACCATTCTTTCTATTGCTGAAACAGAAACTTCTGTCACCTCCTTCACAGAAACGATCATCAGCTCTGAAACTTCTGAATCATAATACTCTTGACTTTCTTCCTGAAATATGCTATAATAAATAGCATATCAGGAAGGAGGCCCTTATGTTGCATAGTAACACTGATGATGCGGTCATTCCGTATCATCATATTTTTATATTTCATTGCCCAAGAAAAGAATCCCGAAGATTATAAAATCCAGAAATATAGTATTCTGAAATTTTTGAAAGAAAGGATTTTTTATTATGGGAGACAGTACATCTGTCGTCATTATTATCATTTGCATTCTGCTGTCCATGTATTTTTCAGCTACGGAGACAGCCTTTAATTCTATCAGCCGTGTCAGACTCAAAAACAAGGCGGATGATGGCAATCAGAAAGCCGCCCTTGTCCTGAAACTCTCTGAACATTATGATGAATTATTATCTGCCATTCTGATCGGCAATAATATCGTCAATATTCTTTGCTCTTCTATCGCAACATTATTATTTGTCCGGATTTTGAATGATAATGATCTTGGGGCAACGGTTTCCACGGTTGTGATGACAATTATTTTATTAATCTTCGGAGAAATCTCACCGAAAACCATCGCCAAAGAATCCCCCGAACAAATTGCCATGTTCTCCGCTCCATTTCTGAATATTCTGATCTGTATTCTTACCCCATTTACATTTATTTTCAAGCAATGGCAGAACCTGCTTTCTAAAATATTTAAATCTTCGGAAGAATCCGGCATAACAGAACAAGAATTATTAACCATTGTAGATGAAGCCGAACAGGGCGGCGGTATTGATAAAGATGAAAGCGAACTCATCCGGAGCGCAATCGAATTTAATGAATTGGAAGTCCGGGATATTTTTACCCCTCGCATTGATATTGAAGCCATTCCTTCTGATATTTCAAAAGAAGAAGCGGCAAAAGTATTTTCTGATTCCGGTTATTCTCGCCTGCCTGTCTATGAAGGCAGTATTGATAATATCACTGGTATTTTATATCATAAAGATTTTTTTAATATTGCATTCCGGAGTAAAACCAATATTTCAGAAATTGTCAAGCCCGCTATTTTCGTACCTAAAAGCAAAAAAATCAGCGATTTGAGAAAAGAGCTTCAGGAACAGCAGCTGCATATTGCTGTTGTCATGGATGAATTCGGCTGTACGGTGGGACTTGTTACTTTGGAAGATATTCTTGAGGAACTTGTTGGAGAAATTTGGGATGAACATGATGAAATCGTCAGGGAAATTTCCAAAGTCGGGGAAAATACTTATGTTGTTTCCGGAAAAGCCAATGTAGAAAAAGTGTTTGAGATGCTTGACGTAAAATCTGAATTTGAAGCAATGACTGTTAGCGGCTGGGTAATGGAAGTTTTGGAAAAAATCCCCAGTCAGGATGATACTTTTGAAAGTGATGGCCTGAAAGTCCGTGTCATGAAAATGTCAGGAAAACGCATTGAACAAGTAGAAATTATTCGGCTGACAGAATCCACACAGGAACAAAATCCAATTCCTATGGGATAGAAAACAAGAAAGGATTGATTATTATGGAAAAAATTGCTTTGGTTGTTGATGCTATGGCGGATATTCCCAAAAAATGGATCACAGATTATAAAATTCATGTTGTTCCGACAATCATCCATTTCGGCACAGCAGAAGATGCAGATGCTAGAGAATGCACAGCAGAAGATGTTTTTGATTATTATGAAAAAAATGGCAGTCTGCCAACTACAAGCCCTACGCCAGTAGATATATTTACACAGCTTTTTGTTTCGCTGATGCATCAAGGCTATAAAATTATCTATCTGGCAACAATGCCATCTATTTCAAAAACATGTGAAAATGGAATGCAAGCCGCTCAAATGTTTCCGGAAAAAATTGCTGTGATCGACACCGGTACAGGCTGTATTGCTATTACCAGTATTGTTTATGAAGTGCAGAAACTCTTGATGCAGGAATTGCCTTTTGATGAAATTGTTGCCAGCATTCCGGCGATTCTTGCCAGATCAGAATGCTATTTCATTGTGGATGATACAAATTTTATTCTTGAAAATCGAAATGTCGGCTTTTTCTCTCAGATGGTTGCAAGTTTGCTGAATATCAAGCCTAGCATGTATGTCGCAGACGGAAAAATTATTCCCGGTAAAAAATTCACTGGAAAATCTATTCATGTACTTCCCAAATTTATTGATCATGTGTTTGATAATAAAAAAGTAGATCCTGAACTGCTTGTGATCGGGCATACTGGTGCTTCGGAAGAAATGATTGAAACAACAAAACAGCTGATTCATAAAGCCACAGATTTTAAAAATATTGAAATTATTGGCGCAGGAGGGCCTATTTCTTCTCATCTTGGCAGAGGTGCATTTATTTTTAGTTTTATGAAAAAATAATACAGCCGCCCGGCACATGTCCGGGCGGTTTTTTAATGAAATTCAGTTTTTATTGACCGTAACAGTGTACTGGCCATCTTTTAATTCTCCGATTGTCACAGAATAGCCTGTGTCTATGGATTCATTTTCATTGGGGTCATACCAATGCCAGCCTGAAAGATTGCCGTCAAGTACTTGTCCGGCAGTAAAAATATCTCCGCCCTCTGCATCATTTGTTAAGCGAATCAGACGGATACCAGCATCGTCATTATTTGTTTTTTCTCCGCCATTTTCATATTTGAACGATGTCCACCAGCCATTATTATACAGATCGGCCTTGATATGATAGGCACGAATGCCGTTTCCGCTTGTGAGCCAGTTATAAACACTGCTGCTGTTATTGCCTTCAGAAGTAATATACTCCAGAATCAGATATTCACTGCAATAATTATTCAGTTTTCCATAGGGCAGAATCAGGCAGTTACCGGCATCTGTCTGAGCATTATTCAGCACAAAAGTCTGTTCTCCGCCCTGATCAAGATTATAAACAGAAATCTGACTGCCCTTGTACCATCCAAGCATGAGTTTCGAGAAACAACAGAAATCTGTAGAAGCGTCCATATCCATGAGTTCCAGTCCTGCGGTATTTGTTTCACCATGGAAGCCTTCACCATCTTCGGAATAATATAAATAATAATCTGGAAGTCCCATACAGTGACCCATCTCATGCAGATAGCTGGAATTGAAATTTTTATAATCTGATGCAGATTCAATCTGCGCATTGCCAGAAATAAAATGTCCGAGCTGCATTCCATCAATGCTTTCCTCTACGCTGAATGTCAGGCCGGAATCACCTGCACACGGCCACCAAAGATCATCCCCGGCTTTTTTGGGAACAGATACCAGTGTTGCATCAATTTTCTTATCTCCATCACCATCAAATTTTGAAAAATCCACACTATCATTAAATGCAGCATAGCATTCCAGCAGGAGCGTTTTAGTCTCTGTATAATAAGCAAGATTATTTTTTGCAGTATACCGGAAGACTTTGCCAGAAAGCTTCATTGCGCCCTTAGAAGATCTGTTATAAAACGCTGTCATGCTGTCGAATGGGAAATTGCTGTCTGATGTATCCTCTTCACCAAAGGCGATTTCTTCAATTTCTTCGGCAGAGGGCGAATAATCATATTTGCAGTCAGGGAAATCGACATAGAAAATAACTAAATTAGCATTTCCCTGTGAAGGCAGATTATGCAATGTTTTCTTGATAGGGGGATCTAAGAAAGTATCTGCTTCTGTAGCAGGTTCAGTTGTCTCGACTGGATCAGTAGTGATTTCTGTAGTAGGTTCTGTTGTTTCTTCGGTTGGTTCTTGAGAAGGCTCTTCTGTTGTTGGTTCACTCGGATCTTCTGTGACATAAACCAGCCAGTTTCCGCTAAGAACAGAACGTTTCAGCATGATAAAATCATATACATTTACTTTGTTGTCTCTGTTCAGATCTGCATAATCAAATAAAATCTGATCTGAAATTTCCTGACGGCCAAGAAGATATTTCTGCATCAAAATAATATCTTTCACACTGAGTGTATTATCCTGATCCAGATCTCCTAAATATCTGCTTGCATAAGCATTAGCGGACATTCCTGTCATCATTCCGCCGGAAGCAAGCAGAGCCATACTAAAAAAACCAGCAGCGATTTTTTTCAAATTCATGAATTTTCCTCCTTATGTCAGTATCAATTAATTTATTATAGCATAATTTCAGAATTTTTGCAAGTGTTTTCAAAAAATTTTATGAATTTTTACAAAAATCTTTTGCATCTCCCCGGTCAGTCACGACTTCATAACCAATTCCAGCGGCACGGCGTTCTGTACAGCTTCTGCATTGAGCTGATTCTTCCCCTGTACAGATTTTATTGTCATAAAGCATATATTTTTTGCGTACACTGGTAGGAGAAAGATTTGGCATAATCACATTTGCACCAGCTTTCAAGCCGAGTTCCCGCCCCATTGGATGCAGTGTTCCTAATGCCGTTGTAGCAGGCAATAACACTTTTGGAAACATCAGCCGGAGAATCGAAAGCAAACGAAGCGTCAGTTTGAGATCCCCCGCAGATTCATCCCGAAAAGGCGTATCCTGATGAGGCAGAAAAGGGCCTATGCCGATCATTTGCGGCTGTAATTTCTGTAAAAAGCGCAGATCTGCAATTATATTTTCCAGTGTCTGGAATGGACTGCCCACCATGATACCAGCCCCCACCTGATACCCGATTTTTTTCAGATCAAACAGACATTTTTGTCGATTTGTACAGCTCATTTCTGCTGGATGCAATTTTCCATAATGTACCGGATCAGCGGTTTCATGTCTTAATAAATATCGTTCTGCGCCTGCCTGAAAATAAGCAAGATAACTTTCATAGCTTTTTTCCCCAATAGAAAGCGTAATGGCGCAATCGGGAAATTGATTATGAATTTTGGATACGATCTGACAAATGTAATCATCTGTAAAATAGGGATCTTCTCCGCCCTGGAGTACAAACGTCCGGAAGCCTAAAGCATAACCCTCTTCACAGCAGGAAAATATTTCCTCCTGTGTCAGCCGATAACGGGAAATTTTCTGATTTGCCCGGCGGATTCCGCAATAATAACAATTATTTTTGCAATAATTTGTAAATTCAATCAAACCTCGCAGATATACTTTATTTCCATAATGTTCTCGCCGGACAGCATCGGCATTCTGCTTCAGATCTTCATCATTATTTTCACAGCATAACAATTCCCGGAACTCCTGATCTGTAAGATCTCTCTGCTGTCTTAATTTCTGAACTAGCATGAACTACACCTCAATTATGAAATACAGGGAATTGATCCCTCAAATTTAGTATAACATAAGCAGATCAGAAAGTCAACTGCAATTTTTGATTTCCAGAAAGTGGGGTTTATCTGTGCTTTGGTTCAATCTGCTGTTTGTGATTACAGAAATTCTGATTTATGGCTTTCTTTCAATGTCATATCTGACAGCTTTTTTGACAGGCTTGATCAGCATCATTCTGTTTCTGATTATTAATTTTCTTTTTCTTTATCATACAGAACGGATCAGAAGGCCTGAAAATCTGAAATCTGTGCAGGACTGCCGCCGAGCATTACAGCTCCGGCTGAAAGAATCCGGACTTTTCCAGCAGGAATTGAAAATAGCTCTTTTTCAGCTGGAAACCTTCTGTCAGAAAGAAACCGCTTTGAAAACAATCATCCCAAGAAACAGCCCTTTTCTGAAAACCAGCGAAGAAGCAAAGCAATATCTTTGCGATAACTTGAAAAAATGCATCAGCCGAACACTGATTATAGCCCGAAAATCAGAAATTCATAGAATTTTAAATCATAATCAGAAATTGCTGTCTCAATATGATCAATTTGTGACAGCAGTTTCACAGCTCGAAGAAGAGGGCTGTCCGCCTGATCTGGAACTGATGACAACTGTTTTGCAGGAACTCAAGGAGGAATCTTCATGAAATATTATAAAATCCTGATCACAATGTGTCTTTCTGCCGCTGGCTTGATTTTTGCAGGAGCTGCCGGAATCCGGTATCTGACACGCCCTGTCAATCAAAAATTAGAATCTATGCTGAAACAGATCACACTGACAGAACTGCCCCCCCAGCATACAGCTGTCAGCCTTACAGATATAAATACTGCTGCCATTCTGCCGGATATTACAGAATATCCTCTCTGTGTGATCGGCACAGGTGATAAAAATGCAGAAATTATTTCCTCTCCTGAAAAAGCTGGATCGGGTACAGATGGTTGGCTGATCGAAACAGCACAAGCTTTCAATGCCTGCGGTTTTCTCACAGAACAAAACGAGATCATGTCCGTATCTGTCCGATGTCTTCCATCCGGCCTGGCAATGGATTATATCACATCTGGCCTATATATACCAGATGCTTATACACCTTCTAATCTGCTATGGGGTGAGCTGGCTGCCGCTGATGGGGCAGTATTGTCTACCATTGCAGAATCTCTTGTTCCCAATACCGCCGGAATACTGATTCCAGCCGATTTCCCTGAAATGTCCTTTTCTGAAATTTTACAGGCCTGCATGACCAATCAGCTTGCAATTGGTTATACATATCCTTATACCAGTTCCGCCGGACTGAATTTTCTGCTTTCGGCACTATCTGTATTTGATCCAAAAGATCCGCTAAGCGATCATGCCGCTGAAATGTTTCGAAAATTTCAAGCATCTGTCCCATTTGTATGTTATACGACCCAGCAAATGCATACTGCTGTTAATCATGGCGCACTGAATGCATTTGTTACAGAATATCAGATTTATCAGAATGATCCAGCATTGCAGAATGCTTTTCAATTTATTCCATTCGGCATAAGACATGATAATCCTTTATATGCAACATCTGCCGCAGATGATGCCGAGATACAAGTTCTTCATGCATTTGCAGATTATTGTCATCAGCCGGAACAGCAGAAAAAAGCCGCAGAATATGGCTTTATAGAAACAGGCTGGAAATCTTCTCTTCCAGATATCAATGCTGTCACCATCCGGGATGCTCAGAAACTCTGGAAAAAAGAAAAAAATGCCGGAAGACCAACAGCAGCAGTATTTATTGCAGATTGTTCCGGAAGCATGAACGGTGAACCGCTCAACAGAATGAAGACCTCTCTGCTTCAGGCGGCAGAGCATATTTCAAATCATAATTATATTGGCCTGCTGTCTTATGACACACAAGTATATTTGCATTTACCATTATCAGAATTTGATCTATATCAAAGGGGATGCTTTGCAGGAGCAGTGCAGAATCTTACAGCTTCCGGAGAAACTTGCACTTATGATGCTGTATTGCAAGGGCTTCACATGCTTCTGGAATTTCAGAAGAAAATTCCTGATGTCAGATTAATGCTATTTGTACTAAGTGATGGAGAAACCAATACAGGATATCAGTTTTCTGATATTCAGCCCATTGTTGCCGGATTGAAAATTCCTGTTTATACAATCAGCTATCAAGCAGATCTTTCAGAATTAGAACAGCTTTCCGCATTGAATGAGGCCGCCTGCATTCATGCAGATTCCCAAGATGTAATTTATCAGATGAAAGCTTTATTCAATGCACAGATGTAAATCTGATTTTATTTTTCTATTTTTTTTTAAAATATTTCAAAAACCTCTTGACAAATTCAGATTGATTTGATATAATTAAATTGTACTCAATCGAATTGAGAAAAACTAAATCAGAAAGGATCTGGACACATGACAATTTATGATTTTACAATGAAGAACGCCGCTGGTCAGGATGTTGATTTTTCTGTATACCGTGGCAAAGTCCTGCTGATCGTTAATACTGCTACTGGATGCGGTTTTACTCCTCAATATGAAGGATTACAGGAGCTTTATGAGAAATATCAAGCACAAGGACTCGAAATTCTGGATTTCCCCTGCAATCAGTTCGGCGGGCAAGCTCCCGGCTCAGATGAAGAAATTGTAAGCTTCTGCCAGATGAATTATCATACCAGTTTTCCACAGTTTTCTAAAATTGAAGTCAATGGCGAAAATGAAGCTCCCCTCTATACTTTCCTGAAAAAACAGCAGGGCGGTGTGCTCGGCAGCAATATCAAGTGGAATTTTACAAAGTTTTTGGTAGATCGTCAAGGAAACGTTGTTGACAGATATGCGCCCGTGGATAAACCTGAAAAATTAGAATCTAAAATTAAGGAGCTGTTAAGTCATGACTGAATATGTTTATGAACCTCAGGGCGTTTGTCCGATGCAGATTACTTTTGATATTGATGGCGATGTGATTCATAATATCCAGTTTTTCGGAGGATGTAATGGTAATCTGAAAGCCATTTCTAAAATCGTGGATGGCTGGACTGTAGACCAGATTGAAACCATGCTGAAAGGTAATACCTGCGGCAAAAGACAAACTTCCTGTGCAGATCAGCTTGCTAAAGCTGTACGGCAAGCCTATGAAGAATTATCCTGATAGGTGACATCATGGCGGAAAAAAAATATGATGCCTTAAAACTGGAAAATCAGCTATGTTTCCCATTATATGCCTGTTCCCGGCAGATCATCAAAAAATATCATCCATTTCTTGATGAACTGAATCTGACATATACACAATATCTTGCAATGATGGTTCTATGGGAACGGCATACAATCAGCGTCAAGGAGCTGGGAAATCAATTATTTCTGGATTCGGGCACGCTCACACCTCTATTGAAAAGTATGGAGAAAAAAGGCTATCTCACCCGGAAACGCTCCGGAGAAGATGAAAGAATCCTGCTTGTCAGCATCACAGAAGCAGGAGAAACACTCCGGGATCGTGCAGTGGATGTTCCTGCCAAAATGACAGGATGTGTGAATCTCAGTCCAGAAGAAGCCGCCGAATTATACAGATTATTATATAAAATATTATCCTGAAAATAATATTGCCCGGCTTTCATGCCGGGCATTTTTTAATAGAAATCAATATAATCAGCGTCCACCCATCCATAATAATCTCCATCATCTGTATCATAGAGTTCATACCATGTCAGGCCATAAGCATAGCAATAGCGATATGCGGTAACATGCCACCTGTTGCCAAGTTCTTCACGGACAGTTGTTTTTGAGCCATGATCAACGACATAGGAAGTTGTAAATCCTGCCACGCCATTCCCGGCGATTTCTCCCCGTTTATTACAGGAGTAGACTTCTGATGAAGAAACGGTATCAGAATAGAAAGAAATATAATCTTCATCCACCCATCCATAATAATCTCCATCATCTGTGTCATAGAGTTCGTACCATGTCACCCCATAAGAATAGCAATAATGAGATGCTGTGACATGCCATCTATTGCCGAGCTTATCCCGGACGGTTGTTTTTGAGCCATGATCAACAACATAGGAAGTTGTAAATCCTGCCACACCATTCCCGGCGATTTCTCCCCGTTTATTACAGGAGTAGACTTCTACAGCATTTTCTTCTTCCCTGCCGTCAGCCCATAAGCCCTGAGGATTGGTCAGTTTGGTATAACTTTGCTTGACATATCCGGAATAATCTCCATATTCCACATAAATCCAGGTGTCATCTTCGATGTAGAGCATTGTAATTTCTGCGCCGTTCGGAATTTGTGTAATAATATTACTATCAGAAGAAGTGCTTTTACTGCTCCGGAGGTTCAGGAATCCATCAGAAGAAACAGGTGTTCCTGTTCCCATAAGCAGGGCATTAGACGGCATCTCTACACGGGTAATTTTTGGAGTTTGGGATTCAGGTTGTTTGGCTGTGCAGGTGACTGTTTTTCCTTTTGTGCCATCTTTATGATAAGGGGTCACAGAAACCGTCACATGATCCAAACTAGAACCAGCTGTCAGATATAATGCGTTATCTGATTTATTTCCGGAAAGAATCTGATATGGTTCATTCGGGCTTGTGGCGGAATATTCATTGCATTCAATGTAATAATAATCATAATCCCCTGTGACATATAGTGTATAAGAATAGCCATCTGCCATGGGACTGGAATCCGTCTTGATTTCACAGCTGATTTCCGGAGGGGAGACAGGTGCAGCTGGTGCAGCCGTTTGAATTGTTGTAGTAATTTCAGGCGTTGTAACAGCTTCCATGATGGTAGTCATCTCAATGATTTCTTCTGCGGAAATGATTCCTGAGGGGTCTACCACTATCTGATCAGGAGCAGTTTTCTGACAGAGTTTAGAATAATTCATCATAGTAAGGGGCGTATAATTATTTTCCCTGTTAACCTGAAAATTTTCAGAAGTGAGCAGATTCATCAGAGAAGTTTCACAAGCTTCTGGTATTTCATAGATAGAAGTTACTGTTTCAGATCCGGTATTTACTGGGGTATCATTGGAAGAATTACAGATTTTCCATTCTGCATTTCCGCCGTTTGAATCTGCATAGACAATGCTGAGATTCACTTCTTTTCCATCAGAAGGATCAAAATATCCCTGAAAAAGTCTCTGGACATAATGATCATTCCAATAAAAATAATGTTTTCCGTCTGTACCTGTGACATCATAGCATTCATCATTGATGGCATCCAGAAAACCGCCGAAACGACACATATATAAATTTCCGTCTTCTTTGTGAGTATACAGAATAAACTTCATTTCATGAGGATCTTTCACAATCAGATCTTGGTTTCCATCATGATCAATATCATACAGATAACCGCCAAGAATTGCAGTATCATTTTGAAGGACGGCATAGAAATCAGCATCACTTTCATCATAAGAAGAAATGCTATCTGCCTGGGAAGTCATATTATTCTCTGTATTAGAAATGACAGGCGTATCAGATTCAGCAATTTCTTTTTTCTGTTTTGCGATATAAGAAACAAGAATAATTGTTCCGATAATGAGTATAAATAATAATACAAATCCGGTCACAAGAATAACCGGATGAATCTGCATTGATCTATCAGGACGGAAATCACTTGTATCTTCTATATCTTCTATAACGGGAACGGAATCTGAAATATGGGGCGGCTCTTCTGGAATAGGATCAGGATTTGAAAATGGGGGCATAGCATCCAGAAAGGCATCCATTTCGGGAAGATTGGCATCTATCGAAAAATCATTGCTTTCCTCTGGGGAAGCAATCTCTTGTGTTTCTTCCTGTTCCGTATTGATCAGATCATTTTCTGATATAGGAGAAAAAACAGCTGGTTTTTCTTCCGGCTCAGGCGACTCTTCTAATATTATTTTTTCTTGAGGGATTTCTTCTGTCGGCTCATTTTCTTCAGATTCTTCTGACATATCTATGTTAAATTTAAAATAACAATACCGGCAGCTGATTACATCCTCTTCATTTGCCATTCCACAGGAGGGACAAATTTTCATCAGCACATACGCCTCTTTCTAAATTTATGGGCATTCGCTTCCAAGTCTGGAAACCTTTCCCTTGATTATATCACAAATATTTATTTTTGTCAAGTATTTTTAATAATATGACAAATCTTGTAAAAATAAGAGACAAATTTTTTGTTGACTTTTGGTTTGAAGTGTGCTATAATAAAGCTATTAGAAAATCAGAAAGGACAACATCATGGCAGAATATCAGTTAACAGAGCAGTTTGCAGAAACACAAAGCGATCTTGACATGCCTGTCATTCAAACTGCTGTTTTCGGAAACGGGAAGACTTATTTTGTAGAAAAAAACGGAATTCCTTATCTGAAAGCAGAAACGGATATTGTTTCCGAATATTTTGATAAAGCCTGTATCTTTGGGAAATATTTATGCATGGGTGTCGGGACGAAAGTGATTTTTGTCAATATGGAAACAATGGGTTCTCTTTCCATTGAAGTAGATTTATATTTTGGTTATTTCTTCATGCATGAGGAAAAATTATATATTGCATTCGGGACAGGGATCATGGCCATAAGCAGTGATTTACAGGTACTTTGGAAAAATGAGCATCTGGCTGTTGATGGTGTCATCATTCATGAAGTTACAGAAGATGGGAAATATTTAAGAATCAGCTGTGAAATGGATCCGCCAGGCAGCTGGAAAGAAAAGCTTGTGAATCTTGCTGATGGTTCAGAGCAGAAGTAAACGGCATCAGAAAGGGATTTTTTATCATGGAAAAATTAAAAATCACAGGTTCACGGAAAAATATCATGCAGACGGAATATTATGAAATCATTTCAGATCTGCTGGAGCTGGCAGAAGTACAGAAATTGAAACAATTCCGGCATCATATCCGGACAAATCGCTTTCAGCACTGTCTGAATGTATCTTATTATAATTATAGATTATCCCGTTTATTGGGTTTAGATGCCGTTTCTGCGGCAAGAGCCGGACTGCTTCATGATTTATATTTCTATGATACTAAAAAATATTGTCAGGAAAAACATAAAATCGGCCATTGTGAAAATCATCCCAGCATTGCGCTTGAAAATGCCGAACGCCTTCTTGATCTGAATGACAAAGAGCGTGATATCATTAGCAATCATATGTGGCCGATGACAAAGACAAAGCCCAAATATGCCGAAACGTGGCTGATTACTGTGACAGATAAATACTGTGCACTGATCGAGTTCATGCTTCCTCATAAGAAAGAATCTAAAGCTCTCATCAAGAGACATGCTTATCAAAAAAGCCCCCTGTAAGGGGCTTTTTCTAATTTTTCAGGGGCAGTATGATTTCTACTTTGAACAGATCGCCGTCAATATATAATTGCATTTCTCCATCCTGAAGCCGGATCAAGCTTTGTGCAATGGATAAACCTAATCCGCTCCCTTCTGTATTGCGGGAACGATCTCCCCGGACAAATCTTTCTAGTAACGCATCAGAAGGAATATTCAGCTCAACAGCAGAGATATTTCTAAGCGTGATCTGGATTTTCTGATTTTCTATCTTTGTATTGATATATACTCTGGTATGCGGCATTGCATATTTGCAGATATTGCTGAATAAATTATCCATTGCTCGCCATAATAAACGGCCATCTGCCAGAACAGGAAGTGAATCCTCTGGGATATTGCTGATATATTGGAGAGATTTCGCTTCAAAGCGTTCTGTATATTCCCCTTCTAATTGTTGCAACAGGACTTTCAGATCCATATTTTCCCGATTTACTTTCATGCTTCCTGTCGTTGCTTTAGAAGCTTCCAATACATCCTCTGTCAGCTTTTTTAATCTGCCAGATTGACGGCTCAATACTTGGATATATTCTAAAGCTGTTTGATCTGTGAGATTTAATTTTGACAGCAGATCTGTATAATTAATAATAGAAGTCAATGGCGTTCTGATGTCATGTGAAACATTGGCAATTAATTCTGTACGGAACATTTCACTTTTGAGCCTGTCAGCAACTGCTTTATTCATGCCGTCTCCGATACTATTGAGATGTTGTGCATGTGTGCGGAATGCGCCGAACAGATACTTTTCTGAAATTTTCTCATCAAGATGTCCATCTGCTAGATTCTGGCCACCCTGTTCCAAAACATGGAGCTGATACACAATCACACATGTTCCCAAAAATTCCGCCATATATAACAATATTTTCAGACTCAGTGCAATGCCATTGCTTTCATGAATTCCCAGATCTGTCAAAATACTGATCAAAATCACACCTCCGGCAATCAATCCTGCTTTCCACACAAACGGAAGCATCTTGAAAACATTCGGCAAATGCTGCATTTTTTGATTGCCTTTATGAAATACAGAGATCAGCCATTTGATCACATAAACAATGATATTATGATTCAGGAGAGTTTTTATCCGGAAGCGGCAGGCGGTACTCATCAGCCACCAGATCAGAATCAAACTCCAGATCATACAAAGGCCAGTTGCTGATATAAATCCTATCATTCCATCACGTAAACCCACTTCTTGCACAAACCAGAATAATATTAATGCTGAAAATAACAGCATTCCAGTAAATAGATCATAGGGAATCTGTTCAATAAAAGTACCTCTGGGGGATTCTTCGCCGGCATGATACCCGGCGGATGAAATCAGAAAAATCATGCATAACAGCATCACAATGCCGGAACATGCGGCAATCACAGGAATGATATATCTATATTGATAGGCTAAATCTGAAACAGTTGCATCATTCAAATAATGATCCTGTGCTTTCAGATCAGATCTGACATATCCTGTAATATAATGCGTAACGGGATACTTTGTTTCATAGATATGCACATCATAGTAAATATCACAATATTCTGCTTCCTGTTCTGTGGGTGATATTGCAGGGAGAACAGCAGAAACTTGAAATTCTTCCGGATATCTATAAATATACTCACTGACGGAAATCATTTCCGGCGGAACAGTGTTAGAATCTATTACATAATGCCATCCCTCCTGACAGAAAATATTCAGATTAGGCATTCTGCTAACAAGATTACGGAAATACACAGTAAAAAGAATATTTGGATTATCTGCATTACTATCATAAATAGTAATATAATCATCATGTTCTTCATATCCATCAGATATATTAGTACGACTTAATGCTTGTGCAATTTCCAATTGTTCGCCAAAAGAATAGCCTGTATCTGTAAGATCTTCGGCTTTGGCAGTGAGACCGAGTGCAGATGCGCTTTCTGTGATAGGGGATTCTGTCAGATCGGGAACAGATTCCGTCTGTTCCGTTGCTTCTGTGATAGATTCAGTGGATGCTTCTGTATTCTCTGTGATAGATTCTGTTTGTGGTTCTGTAGTTTCTCCTTCCAGAGTAGGAGCAGGATCACCACGGGGCACAACGATCTGTTCAGCGGTGAAACTTCTATTTTCATTATCCAGATCAAACTGATTTGTAAAACGCTGATACTCTTTTTCATTCATGATCTGTTCTGATTCCTGTATCATGTTATCATTATGAAAATATACATAAGATAATTGTTTTTCTGCATCATAAGAACTCAATAATAACTGATCATCTGCATCATAGATTCTAAAAAAGAAATTCGTCTGATCTTCCTGATAATTTTTCATAAATTCCTGATATAAAAATTGTTTTCGCTGATCCGGAATATTCTCATCAAAATAGCCATCATTTTCAAGATGATTGAATGCTTCATCCAGCATCCAGCAATCATCTATTAGATGATTCTGCATCATATTTTTCTGAAATTCATTTTTATCCTGTGTATAGCAATCATATCTTGCAATATACAATGTACCTATGCATCCTGCGGCGGCCAGCCCTGTGCTGATCACATAAGCAAAGGTCATTAAAATTTTACAGGCTGTACTGTTCCGGAATGATTTTTTCAAGGCCGTTCACTCCTTTCTGAGGCTTCCAGTTTATAGCCCTGTCCCCAGACGGCTTTTAAAAAGCGAGGTTCTGCCGGATTGATTTCTATTTTTTCTCTCAAATGCCGGATATGCACGGCAATCGTTCCTTCTGCTCCATAGGGAAGTTCCCCTCTTATCGCAGTATAAATTTCTTTTGGAGAAAATACTTTATTTATTGACTGCATGAGGAATATTAAAATTGCATATTCTGTAGGTGTCAGGCTGACGGGTTCACCATCAACGGTGACAGATTTTTCAGAATCATCCAGCTGAATATTGCCGCATTGATAGATTTTTTCAGTCACAGGAACAGCACTTCCCAGCTGTGTATATCTTCTAAGCTGTGATCTGACTCGTGCCAGCACTTCCATTGGATTGAATGGTTTTGTGATGTAATCATCTGCACCGAGATTCAGACCAAGAATTTTATCCGTATCCTCTGTTTTCGCTGTCAAAAGAATCACAGGAATATTATAATTTTTCCTTAATTCTGTCATAGTCTGAATGCCATCCATTTCGGGCATCATAATATCCAATAACAGCAGATCTATTTTTTCCTGATTCAGTATTTGCAGTACTTCTTTTCCATGATAGGCTTCATGCAGAATATAATTTTCCTGTGAAAGATAGATTTTCAATGCATTGACAATATCTTTTTCATCATCACAGATTAAAATATCATATGCCATAAACAAGCTCCTTTTCAGAAATCAGAAGCAGTGGCGGAAAAATGCAGAAATACCAATCTGAGCAGAATAACAGAAGATCATTTCCGCCGTGCTTCTGTTTTTATTATACAAGATTTTTGATTAAGAAACAAGCAGTAAAATCTTTAAGATTTTTTTAAAATAGCGAAGCTGTAGAAATATGATTGAAAATCATATAACATTTCTACAGCTTTCATTCATTATCTTTTGTAAATAACGCCATTGATTTCTATGGCATCATAATCTGTAACAGAGATGAGCTTATCAAACATACAATAAGATTCACATGGAATGCTGAGATTTGTCCCCATACCGCCTTTAGAAGATAATCCAGATAAATTGAAATCATCATTTATTTCCACACGGAAGCCATTATTTTTAATCAAGAAGATTCTATAATTTGGATTTGTAATGCAGTTAATCGTATCAGAACATAATGCAAATTCAGATAAATATACAATATCACCTGCATCACTGGAGAAAGCAATACTTTCTAGATTTGGAGTCATATCCAGCGGAATAGTCAGGCCTGCAATGAAATCTATTTCCGGGGAATCCTGATTTTTTCGCAGAGAAAAGCACATTTCTGCCGGTCGAGTAATATCTATATCTTTCAGCCAATAACTGCATTCAATCAGATGATTTCCATTTTCAGAGCAGAATCCAGCTTGTCCGATATAATTCATTTTTTCTCCGGTATCATCATAAATAGCGGCCAAATCCAAAGGAAAACTTCCATGTTCTGCAATAAAATTCTGTGCTTCTTCATCAAGCGGTTCTAGTGTCGCAATCAGATACAGAAGATGCCCATCAGATAATATAGTTTCTACAGTAAGCTGAACATGTTCATTTGCTGTCATATAATTACAAACAAGCTCCTGCTCTTCGAGCATTTTTCTGGAATCGCCGTAAAGATAATTTTCAACTGTTTCACGATGCAGGAATACACTTGAAATTGCTCCGGCGGTTGTGGTCATAGCAGCAGCGGCGGCCAATATGGATAAAATGCGAATCAGCGGCTTGTTTGTCTTTTTGATGCTGACAGGATATTCCGCCTCTGCAATATAGCTTTCATCAATATTAGACATCGCTTTCAGGAGTTCATGCTCATTCATAAGAAATTCCCCTTTCTTTCAGAAATTTTTCTAATTTTTTCCTGATTCTGAATAATATTGTTTTAATTCTTCCTTCCTGGCAATGACGCATTTTTGCAAGTTCTGCGATACTATCACCATACCAATATCGCCGGACAAAAAGCATTCTCTGTTCCTGTTTGAGCGTTCCAAGAAAGGCATTTAATGCTTCTGTGATTTCTTCCTGTGAATGATTCGCAGAAGGATCAGGAATACATTGTTCCATCTCAGCGGTCAGTTCCACGAGCACCGCATTTCGTTTCTGTGCATGTTTCTGATCTATCATACTGAATGCTGTATAACGGCATATTTTAGCAAGATAGGCGAATAAATAAGTTGGCTTCTGCGGAGGAATGGCATCCCATGCTTTCAGATAGACATCATTTAGACATTCTTCTGCATCCTGTTCATTTTCCAAAAAGCGAAATGCAAGCTGCTTTAATTTTATGCCATATTTCGCACTGATCTCTTTCACCCCTTGTTCTTCTCGATGGAATAATAATGCTATGATTTCATCATCCGTCATGAAATTCACCCCCTTCACCCTGTAAGAGGGATTTTTTCATAGATTCGTTACAGTATCATAAAAAAATCCCCGGCCAAAACCGGGGAGAATAAGAATTATAACAATGTAATGCCATGATCTGCACATTTCTGAATCATATCATCTGGCCAGATAGATGCCTGTACTTCACCAATATGCGCCTTTTCCAGAAGAAGCAGACATAATCTTGACTGGCCGATCCCTCCGCCAATGGTCAGAGGCAGTGTGCCGTTTGTGATCATTTTATGATAATCATACTGATTTCTGTCAAGAGCATCTGCTTCCGCAAGCTGTGCCTGCAAAGAAGTTTCATCTACACGGATTCCCATAGAAGAGATTTCAATGCCGCACTGTAAAACTTCATTCCAGAAAAACAGATCTCCGTTTAAAGCCCAGTCATCATAATCAGGTGCACGACCGTCATGTTTTTCACCGCTCTTGAGCTTTCCGCCAATCTGCATGATAAAAACAGTAGGATGCTCTTTACAGATCAGATTTTCACGCTCTTTAGAAGTTTTATCCGGCCAGCGGTCTTCCAGCTCCTGAGTTGTCACAAAATAAACATCTTCGCTCAATGTAGTTTTAAACTGCGGATATCTGAGATTTACTTTTCTTTTTGTGAATACAATAGCCTTGACGATATATTTCACAGTTTCTTTCAGAAATTCTATTGTTCTCTGTTCCCTGGTGATCACTTTTTCCCAGTCCCACTGATCCACAAAGATAGAATGCAGATTATCTGTATCATCATCACGCCGAATAGCGTTCATATCCGTGTAAATGCCTTCGCCGGGGCAATAGCCATAGCGATAGAGTGCCATTCTCTTCCATTTTGCCAATGACTGCACAACTTCCGCTTCTTTGTTGTCGATCTCTTTGATTGTGAAATCCACTTTACGTTCCACACCGTTCAGATCATCATTGATGCCGCTTCCCTTGCGGACGATCAGAGGGGCTGACACACGGTCAAGCGTCAATGCAAATGAAAGTGTCTGCGGAAACAGATCTTTGATGTACTTAATGGCATGTTGTGTATCACGCAGAGTGAGCGCAGAAACATACCCTTCCGGCAGTACTAAGCCTTTAGACATAGAAATCAATCCTTTCTTGCTATGAAAAAAAGGCATTCCGACCAATGTCAGAACGCCTTTGTTCTTATGATTACATGCTTATTATAGCATATTCTGACGGACTTGTCAAGTTTTTTTTCAAAATTTTTCAGATCGATTTTTTTTATTTTTTTAGTTGATAATATTTATCTGATATAGCCCGCACTTCTGGGGAACATAATTACATCACGGATATTTTGCACTCCTGTCACATACATGATCAGGCGTTCAAAACCGAGACCAAAGCCGCCATGTGGTACAGAACCAAATTTTCTGAGATCAAGATAATCCTGATATACATCAAGATTCATGTTTCTGTTTTGCATTTCCGTTATCAGCTTATTATAATCATATTCACGCTCACTGCCGCCGATAATCTCACCCACACCCGGAACAAGCAAATCAACCGCTGCAACGGTTTTCCCGTCGGGGTTCTGTTTCATGTAGAAAGATTTGATTTCTTTGGGATAATTTGTCACAAATACAGCTTTATTAAATACTTTTTCAGAAATATATCTTTCATGTTCGGTTTGAAGATCACAGCCCCATTCAACAGGATACTGAAATTTTTCTCCTGATTCTTTCAGTAATCTAATAGCTTCTGTATATTCACAGACAGCAAAATCATGAGAAATCAGCTCTTCCAATCTTGCAATCAAGCCTTTTTCAAAATGCTGATCAAAAAATTTCATTTCTTCCTGACAAGTATCCAGCACAGTGCGGATCACATGTTTTAGCATATCTTCTGCTAATTCAATCACATCCGGCAATTCCATGAAAGCAACTTCCGGTTCAATATGCCAGAATTCAGCAAGATGTTTAGGCGTATTGCTATTTTCCGCTCTGAAAGAAGGGCCAAATGTATAAATTTTTCCCATTGCCATGGCTGCCATTTCGCCCTCTAATTGTCCGGATACGCTCAAGCCGGCACGTTTGCCAAAGAAATCTTTTGCATAATATTCTTCTTCTGACTTGATCTCTGGTGCATATCCGAGTGTTGTCACCTGAAACATTTCGCCAGCACCTTCGCAGTCACTGCCTGTGATCAGGGGTGTGTTGACATAAACATAATTTCTTTCCTGAAAATATCTGTGAATGGCCTGCGCAAGAACAGAACGGACACGCATCACCGCATTGAAAGTATTTGTCCGGCCTCTAAGATGGGGCATTGTTCTGAGGAATTCAAGAGTATGTCTTTTTTTCTGGAGGGGATATTCTGCCGAACATGTGCCTAAAACGATAATTTCCTGTGCATTGATTTCAACGCCGCCATTTTGACCTTCTACGACTGTTCCGACAACTTTCACAGATGTTCCTACAGGCATAGCATCCTCAAAAGAAATACCACTTGCTTTATCAATAACAATCTGCAAATGTGGCAAAGATGTTCCGTCATTAAGTGCCAAAAAAGCCATTGTTTTTGAATTTCTGGAAGTTCTGACCCATCCGCAGACAGTAACTGTCTGATTCAGATAATCTTTGTTTTCAAAAATTTCTTTAATATCAATATGTTTCATCAATAGGCGGCAAGATACCCCAACTTCTAAAGTCGAGGAGGAATGCC
>DJXD01000090.1 GCA_002449585.1 Ruminococcus sp. UBA7013 | reverse complement strand
GATGTAGGATTCTGCATAGGATAGGAAGACGGAACAGGGAAAGAATGCACGCTTTCATTCTGATTAGTTGTATAATGATCAGCGATTGGATAAAAATTCGGATTTTGATTGTTATTCATATTTTGACTGGAAGATTGCACCAGTGGCTGAGCTGGCACTGCAACCGGAGCATGACCAGTTTCCGACAAAAGCCTTTCATATTTTGCTTTTAATTCGCTATATTCATCTTTCATGCG
The DNA here is from genome assembly GCA_002449585.1 of Ruminococcus sp. UBA7013. Lineage (GTDB taxonomy): Bacteria > Bacillota > Clostridia > Oscillospirales > Ruminococcaceae > UBA3855. The sequence goes on along the minus strand of DJXD01000090.1, from coordinate 9,418 downwards.
CTTTTTGAGATAATCAAAACAGTTTTCCTTGATATTCAGATGATAATGAATTGCATATGCCATTTCCCGACATTGATGATAGCCACATGCACCACAGTTAAGATTCCGAGATGCTGGCGTATTTTTATGCATCTGCGTAAAGACTTCTTCATATTCCTGCATAGTAAGGCCGGGTCTGTGTACGCTTTCATCCTTGTAACTTGTCAGAAAATCCTCTGTATGAATCATTTTTTCAAATTCTTTGAACTGTTTGAATTTCCCGATTCCTAAGAATCCGCCAGAAGTTTCACGTACACTATCCTCCATAATAGTATACATGATTTGTTCCACTTCGAGCAAAGAAGTTTCTTCATCGGGCGGAGCAGTACCACAATTACAGCCATGACGGCAGTTTAATACATCAAAAATATCCGGCTTTTTTTCATCAGGTGTCTGTGCATACCGTTCAAGACCTGAATAGAGTTCCTGAACCCCTTCTGCATTACGAATCACCAGCGAAGGATTGAGCATCAGCATAGTTTCTTTCAACCCGGAAGGCATAGGATATAATTTCCCAATTGTACCCTCTTTCGCATCGAATTCGAAATCTTCCAGATGATTCAAATCTATCTTTTTTTCATCCAGATATCTGGCAAGATTTCGAAATGTGACATTATAATCATAAGAGCCTTCCCGTTCTGCCTCGCTGGTTTTAGCGATACAAGGAGAAAGCATGAACATAGGGGCAGTTTCATTCTGATATTTTCTAAGCCATACGGCAAGGCAGCCCACCGGACTCATGACGGGAGAAAGATATGGAATCAATTTCGGCTGATATTTCTGGATATAATTCACAACAGCAGGACAGGGCTGTGTAATTATTTTCTTGCCGGGGTGCTCTGTTACATATTTATTATAGACATAAGAGCAGATATCTGCACCAAAACCCACATCATAAATATGGCAGTTTCCATTTCTTCTAAGCGTAGCAAGTAAAGTTTTCCAAGTACTATCTGGGAAACTGGTACGGATGGAAGGCGCAACAATCAGAATCATTTTTCTTCTGCGTTCAAAATACTCTATAAATTTATCAATATGATCATGGTAACTTCTAGCATTATGACGGCATATCTTAACACATTCACCGCAGTTGATGCAGGCATTAGGATCGATAGTAGTAATAAATTCATCTGTTGTATTTTCCTTGAGTCTGGTAATATTGGCATGTACCGGACAGACACGGACACAGGCATTGCAGCCAACACATTGCTTTTCATCTACCGTGATAATTTGCATGATAACGATTTCTCCTTTTTATTTTTCATGGAAATATCATGAATTATTTGTTAACATATTAACATATTAAAAAAGGTTTGTCAAGAAAAATTTCATCTATTATAAAAAATCAGCAGGATGAATAAAACTAAAAAAATTTTTTATCTTTTTTTCATAAATCAAACAATTCTCTCTTTATGAGAGGAGATTTTTTGCTCTGACATAATCCGGCAGGCCTGTTCATAAATATTAACAAGATCATTTTCAGGAGGTTTTTTTATGATTGATCAAAAACAACTTGTCATGCGTATTGGCACAGTTGCCGCCGCCATTGCACTGGTATTGGCCGGATCATGGTACACTGTCCGCCATATGGAACAAGAAACCCGTCAGGTTAATTCTTCCGCCAGTGACGGACAAATCATTATTCTGGATGCTGGACATGGCGGCATGGATGGGGGCTGTGTTTCGATTAACGGCGATCCAGAAAAAAATATCAATCTTGCCATTCTGCTCAACTTGCGTGATATGCTTCGGGCTTCGGGCTATACTGTCCTGACAACTCGTGATACAGACAGATCCATTCATGATGAGGGTATTGAAGGCCTTGCCAATCAAAAAAGCTCTGATATGGATAATCGTCTAGCATTATTCAATTCTGTACAGGGAGCAATCTGCCTTTCCATTCATCAGAATCAGTTCACGGATTCTCGTTATAGCGGTGCACAGATGTTTTATTCTGAATCTAATTCAAAAAATGCAGCATTGGCGCAGATGCTTCAGAATCAATTTGTTGCATTTCTCCAGCCGGATAATAAACGGGAAATCAAGCTTTGCGGCAAAGAATTATTTTTATGCTACTACAGCAAAAATCCAACTGTTATGGCAGAATGCGGCTTTCTTTCCAATCCGGAGGAAGCGGCTCTCCTGATTACAGAAGATTATCAGCAAAAAGTTGCTTTCACACTCTATTCCGCCTTGATTCAATATTGTTCTGAACAAAGCTATTGACAAAATATTATTTTTGCAGTAAAATAAAATAGATATTTCCAAAGATCATAAAAAGCGAGGATGTTCCCATGACTGCAAAGCTGATTTTATTTTTCAAAAAATATTATCTCATTGGTCTGATGTTGATCATGCTGACAGTATTTCAGGCATTATCTGCTCCGCCTGAACCAGATGACAAAGCGATCCCCGTATTTCATACACTGATCATAGAATCTTATCCGGCTGTTCCTGATACAGAACCGACTTCTGAAACCGTTTCAGAAACAAGCATTCGGGAAGAAACAGAACCAGCTTATAGAGAAGAAACTTTCATTTCCGAGGAAACACAGCATTCTGATCTTCCCGAAGAAACCCAACCCGAAACAGAAGCCGTCACAGATCCCACAGAACCACCCCCATCTCTTCCGGAAAAAATCATGATCGAAGTGCCTTATTATTCCCAGGAAAATTGGCTGCCCACAGGCTGTGAAACAGTCAGCACGAAAATGCTTCTTGAATATTATCTCAAAGAAGAAATCCCTGTTGAAACTATTATTGATCTGCTTCATTGCGAATATCCTCAAGAAATTGACGGAAGAACTTACGCTCCGCATCCTGCAAAATCTTTCATCGGCAGTCCGTGGGATGATACTAGTTTTGGCTGTTATGCGCCCGTCATGGTCAATGCCATGAATGAAATCCTTCCAGAGGAGTATACAGCAATAGAAACCACGGGCATGGAATTACAAGAACTTGTTAGTACTTATTTGGCACAGGGCACACCTGTGCTGATCTGGGAAACAATGAACATGTGGGAAACACATCCCACCGTTGGCTGGTATCTTCTGGATGATGATGGAAATCCAACAGATGACTGGTATCAATGGCAGGCAAATGAGCATTGCATGGTATTAGTTGGCTATGATCAAGAAGATTATTATTTCAACGATCCTCTTGATAATCATGGAATCATTCGCTATGATAAAAATCTATGTGAAAAACGCTATGCTGAACAGGGGAAAAACAGTGCTGTGATTCTGGAAACACAGGAATCAAATTAATCAGAAAGGATTATTATTATGGCCAAAAAAGATAAAATTCAATATATTTGCACAGAATGCGGCTGGTCAAGTCCCAAATGGAATGGTGTCTGTCAGAATTGCGGAAAATGGAATACTCTAGAAGAAGTATTCCCTTCTGTTTCTGATCTTTCCGCCCGTCCGGTGACAGATCTGTCTGCTAAAATTCATAAAATCACAGAAATCAGCACAGAATCTGAAATCCGCTATGGCACAGGATGTGGCGAATTAGATCGAGTACTTGGCGGCGGACTTGTCAAAGGCTCGATTGTCCTGCTTGGCGGTGAGCCCGGCATTGGCAAAAGTACGCTATTATTGCAGATCTGTGAATTCATGGGTAAAAATCATGATGTTCTTTATGTCTCCGGAGAAGAATCCGGCAGACAGATTAAACTCCGTGCCCAACGTCTCAATGTCAGCTCGGACAGATTATTAATTCTCACTGAAACAGATGCCCCTGCTGTCTGTGATACTATTAAGGCTTCCCGGCCTGATATTGTAATTATTGACTCTATCCAAACTATGCAGATTTCACAAATCTCTTCCACCCCCGGCAGTCTGACACAAGTCCGGGAATGTACAAATTTATTCATGCATACGGCCAAATCTCTGGAAATCCCTATTTTCATTGTCGGTCATGTCAATAAAGATGGGGCAATTGCTGGCCCTAAAGTCATGGAACATATTGTTGATACTGTCTTATTCTTTGAAGGCGAACGACATATGAGCTATCGTGTATTACGAGCCGTCAAGAATCGTTTCGGCTCTACGAATGAAATCGGCGTGTTCGATATGCAGGAACAGGGGCTCAAAGAAGTGCAGAATCCATCCCAGATGCTTTTAGCCGGTCGACCGCTTGGCGTTTCAGGCACATGCATCGCCTGTGCAATGGAAGGCTCTCGGCCGATTCTTGCCGAAGTACAGACATTAGTATCAAAAAGCGGCTATGCTTCCCCAAAACGCACAGCCACTGGTTTTGATTATAATCGCATGGCTTTGCTGCTTGCCGTTCTGGAAAAGCGTTTTGGCCTTGCCTATGGAAATCTTGATGTTTATCTAAATATCGTCGGCGGTTTCCGTCTGGATGAACCTGCCGGAGATCTCCCTGTAGCTCTGGCCTTATATTCCAGCCTGACAGATAAGCCTATCCCTGATACATTAATTGCAATCGGAGAAGTTGGTCTTGCTGGAGAGATCCGGAACGTTTCGCATATGATCAAGCGTGTGGAAGAAGCTCGCCGCATGGGATTTGCACTCTGCATTGTTCCCAAACAGGCATTATCCTCCCTGCCGAAAAGCTCGCATTCCCTGCGGATTTTCGGTGTCAGCAGTCTCCGCCAGGCGTTCAGCGTTCTTGCAAAATTAGATGCAGAACAAAATCAGCCCTGATTCTGCGGCCTTGGCTTATGTTCTGTCTTTGTCTGCTGTTCTGTCCGGATTGTCAGCTGTAATGGCTTTGTATATTCATGCGCTTCTGATTTCAATTCTACTGGCTTCATGCTGGCTTTGGCAGACATTCCCCATATACTTGTTATCACTGCGGCCGCAATCAAGCCATATAATCCAGCAGAATCCGGATCAAACAATGAAATAATCACATAGCCCAGAATCAGTGATAACACAAAAATCAGAATTCCCACAAGAGCAAATTTTCCTGTATCAATCGGCAGATCTCCGATAAATTTCCCTGTCTGGCCATTCATAGCAAATTTCCATGTTTTCCCGTTCCATTTTGTCACAAGATACCACACCGGTAAAAGTGCCTGTTGTGTTTGATCAAAACTCAGCTGAATCTGCTCTGATACGGGTTCAATCTGTTCATGCTGGATGGTCGCCCTAGTCTGTTCCTGAATGGTCTGCCGGATACGATTTTCCGCCCGTTTTCGATCTTCTGATTCCTGTACATCATAGCGTTCTGCTAGAAATCCCGGCAGATACACAGAAGAAAATGCTTTTAGATTTTTAAACTGATAGGGCTCTATCGAATCCATAAGATCATCTTCCATTCGCTGAGAAGCATCCGCTGGAACATGTTCAAATGCAATACTTCCCTGTCTTCTGACATCAAAATATTTGATAATAATTTCTGTCTCTGTCTTTGTTTCATCTTTACAATGATAACGAGCATCAATTCCGGCTGATCCGCTCCAAAGCCAAAATGGTACATAAATCCCCTGAATTTCTTCAATTTCATTCGAATTCAAAAATGATTTCGGCAGTAAAAACCGCTTTTGATAATATTCAAGATATTTCTGCTTGGCCTGTTCTTTCGTGAAGGCGAACGGGATCACATAATCCGGTCGATATGTTCCTGTAAATTGCCCCGGAATGATTGTATTATTCCCACAATAGGGGCATCTTGTCGATGCTTCCGTTCCGCTTGTGATTAGATCTGCGCCGCATGTGGAGCATCTCAACGCCTGCATATCTCCAGAAGGTTTTTCTTCCTCTGGCATTTCAAAACTTTTGGGATCATATTCTGAATCACAGAATTCACATTTTAATTTTCCTGTCACCGGATCAAATGACAATCTCCCGTTACATGCCGGGCATTGAATTGCTTTTGTTGTTTCATTCGCCATATTGTTTTATCCTTTCTGCTTAATGTCCCCGTGGAATCTGTTCCATCCGATCTTTTTCTGTTTTCAGATCTGCATGTAATAAATCTATAAAAGAAATCATCAGAGGAAGCAGCGCAAACCATACCCCACGCCCTGAAAATCTATGACATGCAATTGTCGCTGTCACTCCCCCAGCTACAAATAATGCCAGCATTCCGGCATGAAAGCCCATCCTTGCGAAATACTCCCGGTTCTGATGCCGGATTCCTTTTGTGAAAAATACGCCTACCTGCCTGATATGATTCGTGCAAAATGTTGTTGCCATGGGTATCCCATCCGCTTGACGGAATGTATTATACTGCATGGAGCAGATAAAATTCACCGCAATCTGTGAGATCTGAAACGGCGCACTATCCGGAATAAATCCCAAAATGACCACTACTAGCATTTCGATCAGTAATAATAACGTATCCCATCGAATCACATGCAACTTTCTGAGCGATCCAGCCGCCGCTTCTGATACCACTGCCCCAAGAAAATAGGCTGTAATCGGAATGATCAGATATTTTGCCTGCGCCCAGTCTCCTGACCCTAAGGCCATTGCTAATAATACAAAATTAGCTGTCTGCGCATTGCAAAAAATTCCTCCTCGCACAGAATACGTATATCCGCCGAAAAATCCCCCCACATACATTAAAAACGCTAATGTCCACCAGCGTTCGCATTCTAAAAATTTCTTTTCCTCCATATATGCCCCTTCTTTCTTCTTGATTATAGCATATTCTTCTGGATTTTGCAAGCTTTTTCTTGACTTTTTCATGAATCCGTGCTATACTGTTAAAATGAGGTGATTTCATGACTATTACAGATCTCGATTTTGCAGTTTTATACTGGATTCAAGAACATCTTCGCTGTGATTTTCTGGATCAGATCATGCCTTTTATTACTCATCTGGGAAGTGCCGGGCTGATCTGGATCTGCATCACGCTGATTTTTCTTTGCATGAAAAAATATCGTCACTGCGGCATTCTGCTGACTGCCGGATTGCTGGCCGGGCTGATCGTTACCAATATTTTATTAAAAAATCTGGTCGCCCGTGAGCGTCCTTGCTGGATTGATCCTGATATTGCCATGCTGATCGCCGTTCCACAAGATTTTTCTTTTCCCTCCGGACATACAACATCTTCCGTCATTGCCGCTATGCTGATTTTTCATGAATATCGAAAACTTGGTATCATTGCATGGATTCTTGCACTTCTGATTATCTTTTCCAGAATGTATTTATTCGTCCACTTCCCGACAGATATTCTTTGTGGCGGCATCATCGGCGTAATCATTGCCATTCTGATCCCCCGGCTGATCCAAAATAAACAAACACAAATCAAACCTGCCTGATCTCAGACAGGTTTTATTTTTTACAGTTTTTTTAAATCTTATTTCCTTGATTTTGTATAAAAAAGAGATTTTGATCATAAATTTTCCTGAACATCTTGTATTTTTTTTTTTGATATAATTATACATGGTTATGTAAATATCAAATATCAAAAAAGGAGTTATATGCATGAAATTCAAGAAGCTCGCCGCAGTGCTTGCGGCTCTGTCCCTGATGGGTTCATCTGTGCCGCTCTATGGCCAGAATTTTCCGCAGCTGATGACGATTTCTGTCAGTGCCGCCGAAGAAACTTATGAAGATTTTACTGTCACAGTTGATACTGATAGTAATACCGCTCAGATCGTAAAATATACCGGTGAAGCAACAGAAATTGCAATTCCTGATAATATCAATGGCGTGCCCGTCAGAGCCATTCAGGATGAAGCATTCCGTAAGAATCAGACATTGACATCTATTATCATTCCGGATACTGTCAGAAATATCGGTTATAGTGCTTTTCGTGAGTGTAGTGCGCTGGAATCTATTATCATTCCGGATACAGTAACCAGTATAGGAAATTATATTTTTGCTTCATGTGAGAATCTGAAATCTGTCAAACTTCCCACAAAGATCAAAACCATTCCGGAAGGTGCATTCTACAATTGTTCTGTATTGGAAGAAGTGATTGCCCCTGAAGGGATTACCACAATCGGATATGCAGCATTTTCTGCAACCGGATTACAACAGTTTACCATTCCGGAAACCGTGACAATGATCGACGGCTATGCATTTTCTAATTCACACTTGACATCAATCACCATTCCTAAAAATGTCGAAAATCTTTGCAGTCATAAAAGTGGAAATGTACCATGGGGAGAACAGCCCGCTTTCGGAAATTGCAAATATCTGGAAACTGTCATTATTGAGGAAGGTGTACAGACCATCGAAGCCAGAGTATTCAAAGATTGCACAGCATTGAAATCTGTCACAATCCCCTCTACAGCTACATTGCAAGAGCAAATTTTCCAGAACTGCACCAGCCTAACAGATGTACACATTGCCGAGGGCGCACAGATTTTGAGTTCTGCCCTTTCAGCTAATGGAAAATTATTTGATGGCTGTTCCTCTCTCGAAACAATTCAGCTCCCGGAAAGCTTCGGCTATATTCCTAGAAATGCATTTCAGGGATGCTCCAGCCTGAAAAATATTAAAATTCCAACTAATTTTACTATCATTCAGGAATATGCATTTTTTAACTGTTCTCAGCTCACAGAAATTGATATTCCGGAAAATATCACTTCTGTTAAACAGCATAGCTTTGACAATTGCTCCCGTTTAGATAAAATCATCTTCCGGAATCCAAATTGCACTATTTATGATCGCCCATCTACAATTTATAACTATGCTCTCAATGATACCTGCTATTTTGACGGCACAATTTATGGTTATGCCGATTCTACTGCACAGAAATATGCTGAAAAATATGGCTATGCTTTTGAATTAATTGATAATCTTCCCACAGAAACTGAACCCGATACAACAGAACCCTCTGCAATCCAATCCGGCGATATTAATGAAGATCAAAATATCAATATCATGGATGTGATTTTCCTCAATAAAGCCATCTACGGAAAAGCAAATCTTTCAGAGGAACAGGCAAAAGCCGCCGATGTCAATAAAGACGGAAAGCCTGATGCTACGGATTCGCTCCTCATTATGAAATATATTATCCATCTGATTGATAACTTTGATTAATGATTTCTCAACCTGCCTGATCTAAGGCAGGTTTCTTTTTTTGCAACTCATTTCATTATTTTGCATAAAAATATGTTTTTAATTGTAAATTTTTTATGAAAACTATTAACTTTGCATATCATTTTTGCTATAATATAGCTAATCTATTTTATCTCATTAAAATTTAATGTGGAGTGATAATTTTATGAAAATGAAAATCATGATTGTGGTACTTTCCGCACTGTGCCTGATGAGTGCTTTCCCATTGGTGCAGGCAAATGCTGTTTCCCTCGAAACCATCCCCACCATCACAGCAGAAGCCTCCGGCAAAGCGGAAGAATTCTTATCCACCGCAGAAAATGCAAGCTATGTGACCACTTATGACGGAAGCAGCAAAGTTATCAATTTCAACAAAAGTTAGCAAGGAA
>DJXD01000048.1 GCA_002449585.1 Ruminococcus sp. UBA7013 | reverse complement strand
TTAAGCCAGTCGGCAAATGAAGATTTTACATCAATAATTTCTTTGATTTTTTTAGCGAGAGATTGACATTTTACATTTACTTTGACACCATCTATTATTTCATCACTGCCATATTCAAAATTGAATTTATCTCGCAGCAATACCAGAATATCATAGAATGCCTTTTTTTCAAAAGTAAGTCCCATTTTTCGGAAACTTTCACGGTCAGCCTGCATTTCCTTGAGAATTTTCAAAGCCTGCTCCGTAGCATTTTTGATAATCTCTTCTGATGTGTGTTCCTGAGCTTCTCCAGCTTCTTCTTCAGACAGATTTTTTCTGCGTTCATGATAGATTTTAATTGTTTCTTCGAGCATTTCCTGATATTTTTTCGCTGCTATCTGATTTGTTTTTCTGTATTCTGTAATCTGTTTCCGTAGCATTTTAATCAGAAGTTCCAGTTTGGAAGCAGGCATTTTCACATCAGATAGCTTTTCAAAATATTCAGGGCTGAAAATATCTTCCTCTTCGCCTGTTTCCAGAATACTTTCAACTTTGTTATATTTCAGAGCTTCTTCTACCATATGTGCAACTGTTCTGTTCATAGTTTCTGCATCCACTTCACTTGTGCCGTTCATTTTTCTGACAAATCCGGCAATTGCCATAAAGCATTGTGCAAGGGCTGATTCTTCTTCTGACAGTTCTCCCGATGGCTGACAAATGTCATATGCATGACGCATTCTCTTGACTGTTTTGAGAAAATATGTCTTGAATGATACTTTTTTCGGCTTTTTCTTTCCCTCTATATTCAGTTCCTGTGTAGAACCAAATACATACTCAGCCGATTCTGCCAACAGGCGGTATCTTTCAAAAGGGTCTGTATTTGGATTCATAAATGGTGACAAGTTCTTACCTTTGAATAAGTCTTTTAGAATGCTTAAATTTTCATGAAACAGCATAGTTGCCTGTTCAATGTCATCTGCTGTCGGGGCGATGGAATTATTTCCGCCATAGATTTTCAGGGCTTCACGCATATTATCCCTGATTCCGATATAATCCACAATCAAACCAAATTCTTTATCCGGATATTTCCGGTTCACTCTGCTGATGGTCTGAATTAACTGATGTCTCTGTAACGGCTTGTCATTATACATATAAGTCAGACACGGCACATCAAAGCCAGTTATCCACATATCCACCACGATGACAATGCTTAAATTTGATTTTTCCGCCTTGAATGCTGCATCTAAATCATCAGAACGCTTGTCATTTTTTACTCCGCCGAGATATTCATACATCTCTTTTTTATCATTTTTGCCAACACTCGCAACCATTGCAATGAACGGCATTTCTTTTAATGCTTCCAATTCTTCCGGAGTGGCAGTCATGCCTTCCGGAATTTTTCTTTCTATGAACCATTCCGGATATTTTGTTTCGAACTTTTTCAGCAAATCATAGGCAATTTCACGTTTGGCACATACTATCATTGCTTTCTGGATTCTGTCCGGCTCATTCGCACAGGCTGATACATAATGGTCATGAATATCCACTGCAAGACGTTCCAGCCTTTCGGAATCGCCTAAAATGATTTCAAGAGAACTCATTGCCTTTTTGCTGGCTTCAATATCCTCTTGTGATGCTCCTTCCTCAGCACATTTTTGATAATAATTTTCTATCAGTTTGACTTTTTCTTCATCCAACATCACTTTTGCAATGCGTGGATGATATTTAATCGGAACAGTCAGACCGTCATTGACTGCCTGATCCATTGTGTAGCGGTCAATTTCATCTCCGAAAGTCTGGTAAGTTTCTGCTATTGGTGTGCCTGTAAATCCGACAAATGTCGCATTTGGAAACGCTTCACGCAGAACTTTTGCATACGGCTTTGAAATGATTGCTTTCATATTTTCGTCAGAATCTTTATCAAATTTTACTTTCTTTGAATGTTCTAACTGTGTCCGGTGGGCTTCATCAGAAAAGCAGATAATATTTGCTCTGCTGTTAATCAAGCCAATAACATCGTCTTTTCTGTCACAGAATTTCTGAATCGTACAGATATAGAATCCTCCGCTTTCCCGTCTTTTCAATTCTTCACGGAGCATATCTCTGCTTGTTACAATGCTGACTTCCCCGATATTCAGAAATTCTTTGCTTTTCGTGAACAGTTTTGCACCCTGTTTCTGTAAATCGTCACGGTCAACAATCAGGACAATCGTCGGCGAACCCATTTCAGGAATATTCCCGCACCGCATGGACAATTGACGGGCAAGAAATGCCATTGTATAGGTCTTTCCGCATCCAGTCGCTCCGAAATATGTCCCACCCTTTCCGCTTTTTGTCTGAACAGATTCAATGATACTCTGCTTTAACAGACGAGTCGCAAAAAACTGCGGATAACGGCAGACAATTTCCCTTTCTTCCTTATCATAGATACTGTCCTGAAAATAAATGTAATCCCTGAAAATTTCAAGAAATCTTTCCAGACTGTATACGCCTTTTATCATGGTCTGCGTTTCTTCAAACGGAGTGACTGAAATTTTATCACCATCGTTGACTCTTCGCCATGCATAAAAATGTTCATAAGGTGTGCGGACAGTTCCCAGTTTCGTGTGAACTCCGTCCGAAATGCAGGCTAATGGACAATAATGCAGTAAATGCGGAATATCTCTCCAGTATCTGATATTGATTTGTTCCCATGCATCAAAAATTGTTGCATTGGGGTCAGTCGGATTTTTCAGCTCGATAATGCAGACAGGGATTCCATTCACATATAAAAGCACATCAGGTCGGCGGTTATGTGTCTGTCCGTGGTCAGTATAATCAACAGTCAGCTGATTCACGGCACGGAAAATATTCTTGTGTGGATTTTCAAAATCAATCAGAGAAATCATTCTCGCCTGTCCGTTCTGCGGTGTGAACTGAATCCCATTCACAAACCAGTTATAAACTTTATGCAATACTGCAAAGTCGCTTTCCGCACCGACAAGGCGGACAGTATCGGAAATGAGCGTAATTTCTTCTGCTGTCAAGTCGGGGTTGGCATTGGTGAGAAACTTCTCAAAATCCGCTGTATTGAGGACATCACGACCATAGACACGGCTCATTTTATCGCCTGCGAGATACTGCCAGCCCTCCTGCTCCAGAAAGGAAATGAACGCATATTCATAGTCAGATTCACAGAAACGACCGTTAAAATTCTTTAATTTCGCCATTTTTCCCCTCCTCCAGAGAACCTTTAATTAAAATCGGGCAGATATTTTTGATTTTGTCTTTCATTTGTTCATTGATTTCTTTTCTCATGATATAAGCCTGATAAATATTGACAATATCCTGCTGAATTTTTATATCAGGAATTGGAAATTCTAATTTACATAATTCCTCAAATGGGAATACATCTCTTGTTGAACCCCAAGCATTAAACCCACAGTGACGATGTGTTTCAGGTCTTGACAGCCATAACATAAGATATTCAGGCAGTAAATGTCCTTTATCTGCAACTTCAAATACTTGATAAGAACCTGAGATAATACAGTCTACACCTTTTCTCAATGCTATAGGTAATTTTGTACCATTACTTTTTACGACTTTATTAAAAGCAAACTGCCCTGTTCTGACAATTCGAGTACTTTCTTTATCAACTGCTTCCCTTTTTGCTGGAATAAATTGCATATTGACATCTACACCCTGTGCCAAAGTAACACTCAAATCTGTATTTCTTTCGTCACATTCTTTGAGATATTTTCCAATCGATTCAACAGGCATTTTCCGCCGTAAATCCTCAATATAGGCATCACAGACGAGTTTCAAATCCTCAAGCCCCTGTTCATAGCTTTGCTGATTGGCAAGCATGGACTGATAAACATTGACATATTTTTTCTGAATAGTGAGAGAGGGAAGTAATAACTCCATTTCACACAATGCATTCCATGAAAATACTTCTGTTGAACTGCCCCATGAACGATAGCAAGCTTCTCTGTCCCATTCAGAACGATTAAAATGCAAAAAAAGATACTCAGGCAATACAACATTTTTCATAGTTTCTTTTATTTTAAATGCGATATTATTCCAACTAATAATAAAACAATCTTTTGTATTATTATAGCCAAAACCTATTTTCTTTCCATGAGTTCTTGGATTAAATATAAATTCTTTTGGATGAACTATAATAAATTTCCGCAAATCTGTATTAGATACATTTGCTTTTGTAGGAATAATTTCTTTAGTTATAGTCATTCCTCTTACACTCTCTACACCATATAAGTTCTTTGAATTTATTTCAACAGAAAGTTCAATCAAATCTCCAAGTTTATAGTTAGTCAATGCCATAGCCAATCCCCCTGAAAGCATCTTCCAGCATTTTCTGTGACTGCTTTTCCGCCCTGATAATCTCCTGCATTTCAGCCTGAATCCGTTTCATTTCGGAATCATAGTCAATTTCCAAATCATGGTCGATAAATTCAATATACTTGCTGGGAGTCAAAGCATAGTTATGCTTTCTGATTTCGTCAATCCCGACACTTCTGTAAAGTTCCGGAACAGCGTAATTCGTTCCATCAGTGCCGATATTCTGCCAAGTATGATAAATTTCAGAGGCTTTCTGAATCTGTTCTGCCGAAAGACGGATTTTCTTTTTCTGTTCATTCTTGACGGGGTTTTCCGTCCAAGTCCGCAAATCCATGAATAAAATTTCATGCGTGCGGTCACGCAGTTCACGACCGTGATAATTTCCGCCTTTTTTGTTCTGATTGAGAATCCAGAGCGTCACGCTGATGTCAGTCGTAATGAACAGTTCACGGGGCAGAATGATAATCGCTTCGACTTTATCTTTTTCGATGAGTTTTTTACGAATTTCGAGTGCAACATCATCATTCAAAGCACCGTTTGCAAGCAGGAATCCGGCAACACCGCTGTCCTTTTTCAGATGTGACAGAATATGCAGAATCCATGCATAATTGGCATTGCTGTCGGGCGGAACGGCATAATCCGTCCAGCGAGGGTCATGCTTTAAATTTTCATCATACCAGCTTTTCAGATTGAACGGCGGATTTGACATGATATAGTCAAAATAAACACCCTTATGCAAATCATGCGTGAAAGTAGAATCCGCCTGTTCACCGAGATGATGACTTAATCCACGGAGTGCGAGATTCATTTTTGCAAGGCGGTAAGTAGCAGGCTCTTTTTCCTGACCATAAATATTGATACGACTGATATCACCTTGTTTGGATTTTATCAAATCAGCACTTTGAATGAACATACCGCCTGAACCACAGCAGGGGTCATAGAGTGTACCGTCAAAGGGTTCAATCATTGCAGCGATAAGCTGAACAACATCATGAGGAGTGTAAAATTCCCCCTCTTCTTTGGTAGCATTGACAGCAAATTCTTTCAGGAAGTATTCATACACACGTCCGATTAAATCTTTTTCTTCCCCGAAAGCCTTATGACTGATTTTATTGATTTCATCGACAACTTTCTTAATATCATTTGGAGCAAGATTTCTTGTAGTAAACGTACCCTCCACAAAACAGCCTTTAAGCTGTTCGCTGGTTGCGGCGATACTGTGCAGAGCCGTATCAAGAGCGACATTCAGCTGTGGAGCAGGGGTATTGATGATAGTTGACCATCTGGCTTCTATCGGTAAATTATAAGTACCATCTGTAAAAGTAGCATCATCAAAGAAAGCAGCCTGAATATCGGGGTCATCAGGGTCAAGCCCTTCTTCAATCAGTTTCTGACGAAGTTTCTCGATACCATCTTCATACTTTTCACCGATAAACCGCAGAAATACGAGAGTCAGCATCATATCACGCTTTTCAAAAAAAGAGCCTGAATTTCTCGCCTGACGCAGAATATCACGGCATTTGAACAATATATTTTCAAGATTGAAAGTTTCTTCTTGTTTCTTTTTTGCCATTTGTTTTTCCTCATTTCCGAATAAATATATTTCAATTATACCACAAACCTCCTTATTTTTCAAGAAAAATTTTGTGAAAGTTGTAAGAGTAAGCCTGCACCCCAATTGCGCTGTTGCGCCCTTGCGTTCTTGGCTCTTTTATGGCTTGATTTCGTTGATTTTTGATTTTGACAGATTGTGCTCTTCCTTTTGCGCTCTTGCGTTCTTGCAAAAACGGAATAACAGAAAATGGCTTTTTGTTGAAATATTTACTTTGATGTGCTATAATATTTTTTCTGAAATTTGAAGTTCGATGCTTTTGATTTATATAAAAGTGATAAAAAGCAAAAATATACTATCCATTTTTTATATATTGATACAAAATTTATAAAATCACCCTGACA
Source organism: Ruminococcus sp. UBA7013 (assembly GCA_002449585.1). Lineage (GTDB taxonomy): Bacteria > Bacillota > Clostridia > Oscillospirales > Ruminococcaceae > UBA3855. The sequence goes on along the minus strand of DJXD01000048.1, from coordinate 383 downwards.
AATGCCCTTTCTCACAGCTAAGAGATGAGGGTCAAAGAAAGTAGCACAACTTCCTTGAAGATTTGTGATTTTCATTTTTGTACTCTCGCAGAAACAAGGAGGGTTCAAGAATGAACGAAGAAATAAAATTCAAAGATTTATTAGAGTCATTTCCGGAAAATACCAAGCACAAAGAAGAAAGCATCAGATCTTTGATAAATCCTGCTAAAGCTGTTATAACAGATACTGATGCAGGCATCACCATATATAGTAAAGGTTTTATTGGCTATAAAGTGTACAAAAGAAGAAAAATTGTTATCATGAATATTCATCAGTGCCTAGATACATATCTTCCAGGGTATCAAAAAGAAATCATCAAACAGTTTCTGAACATGAAGTGGCAG
>DJXD01000106.1 GCA_002449585.1 Ruminococcus sp. UBA7013 | reverse complement strand
AGGAAAACAACGACTTGCCGAGTTACTCAGACGAAGAAATCGGGCAGTTAATCAATACTTTGGAGGAGGTTCTGACGGAGAACGAGCAGTTCAGAACGAAGATACAGACTCTCTCATCAGACAAGCGGAAACTGTCGGAGCAAGTTCAGCGGCAGATGTCACAGATTCAACAGCAAGCCGAGCAGATAGAGAGGCTGAACGGGAGCGACTTAGAGTTGAAGAAAGCCGAAGAATTGAAGAAAATCGCAGCCGAAAAAGAAAGAAAAGCAAAAATCATAGCAGATAATGCTATCAATGAAGCAAATTATGCGATTTCTGAGGCTGAACAGAAAATGGAAAAGGCTGAAAATCTCCGAAAATCAGCCGAACAACTGAAAAAGAATCAGAAACGGCTGATTCAGGAGCGAGCCGAAAGTCTGAATAACGCTTTCCGCCTGAAATGGATAAAATTAGTTGTAATTCTGGCTGTTTACAGCATTTTGTCAACTTTTTTCATGGTCTGCAATTCTGAACGCTGTATGAATGATATTTCAGCAACAGTAAATTTCACGAAAAGACTGTTTACAGGGATATTTCAAAGAATATCAAATCTTGCGGACGGTGCGGAAGGTTTCAGCGGTCTGGTTGCCGTTCTTCTGGTCGGTGTGTCTGTTGTGACGCTGTATTTCAACGGAAAACGGCTTGTAAACTGCTACAAACAGCACTGTATGGATATAGTATCTCTTGTGGTGTTCCTTGGCTGTACGGCGATTTTGACGGGGTTTGCGGAGTTTATGCCGGTGAATATTGTGCTATTGCTGATTGGTTCGCAGGCAGTTTATATTTTTGTCCGCCAGCGAATAGAAAAAATTAAGCTGAATGAATGATTTTTGCCTGAATACAGCTATATTTCGCAATAGCAGAAAATGACTTTCAACAGCTTTCCACAGTGTTTCAACAGATTTTAAACATACTTTCAACAAGATTTCAACAAAACATTGAATCCCCCGCTTCTTTAAGCGGTGGACATTATAAAACGGCAGTGGAAAGAATTGGTATCTCCCACTGACACGAAGTCAATCCACTTGACACTTGTGCTGTTTTATGTTATCATAAAGTCACAGCAGCTTGACAATAGTAAAAATATGCGGTTGCACAGACAAAACATTCTGTGTGTAAAATTTTTAGTGTGAAGTTAAGTGTGCAAATGACTGACATAATGTCGCTATGGCTTGATTGACAAAATATCGTCATAGCGTGGATTGAAACAACTATGAAAAAACCTCTCAAAATCAAATTCGAGAGGTTTTTTGTTATTATGGCATTATCATAAATTTGTGTTTGTTTTTATATTTTCCAGTTCAGCAATTGAAAGTCCTGTATCTTCGGAGATTTCGGCTATTGTCATTACTCCACGTTTTAACATTTTTTCGGCAGTTCTGATTTTTTCTTCATAAACACCCTTTTCGTAGCCGCTGGTGTAGTTCTCGTATACAAGTTCGTTGTAATCGTAAAGGGCTTTCTGTCTGGCAGTGTATTCAAGCCTTTTCTGCTCGTCCTGACTGATAATGTCAAGCTGTTTGTAGGCTTCTTTCAGATAATTATTTTTCTTAGCAAGCATTTCAAAATCCTCCCTTTTCTCGGATTTTATAAACTTTGCCCAGTCGTAAATGTCCGTACCGTCTGAAACTTCGGGGAGTTTCGGCAGTTCTACAACGTGCCATTCCGCTATATCAGTATATTTGAAGTGTTCCTTGTCCTCGGATATGTGGTAAACCGTGTTAAATCTTTTTGTCTTATCAGTAAAATTAAAATTTAAAATACTGATATTTATGCATTTCTTCATGTTTGAATACATCTTGTTGATGTTGGTCTGCTCGGCAATCATCTTTGAAACATAGAAAACACTGCGTTCCGCCCATGTTTTCATACTGCACACCTGCATTTCAATGTCAATCTCCGTGTTGTCGTTCATGGTCAGCCTTACGTCAAGTATGCCCTGTTTTTCGTCCTTATGGACTTTTGTGAGGTTTGTGTTGAGCATTACCACTGATTTAATTTCCGTGTCCCTAATGTTGAGAACAGCACTTAAAAAGCCTTTTCTGACTGTTTCATTGTACATTATCTCCTTGAAAGCAAAATCCACTTTCGGAGACATGATAAAATCGTCTTTCATGGGTATCACTTCCCTTTTTATTTTATTTTAACACTTTTTCCGCAGGTTGTAAAGTGTTTTTTTGGATATATGAACATATAAACAAAACAGTGTGTCATAATGGCACACTGTTTTTTATGGAGAAAAATTTATTTGGTTGCTGATTTTGCGTATTCAGCGAGGACAGATGAAGCATCAGCAGCATTTACAGAGCCGTCGTTATTGAAATCATAATTCATATAGTTATATTGAATTTTGTCGGTTGTTAATGATAATTGAGAGAATATATTGGTTTTTGTAGATATTTCTGCATATTTTTTCATTATATCCGATGCATCACTTGCATTTATTATTCCATCACAATTAATATCTCCATTTTCGACTTTATCATCAAACATATTATCTTCATCTTTATCAATATACAATTTTACTGCATTATTTTCGTCATACGCAAAAAGAACATTGTTTGAAGCATTAAATTCGTAAAGAAACTGATTGGCAAGCGGCTCTTGACGTTCACCTCTTTCATCATAGTCCATATCACTGACAGAAACTACAATTTTTTTGTCTTCATGGTCTTTCCTTATTAAAAAGCCGTTGCTTTTTTTCTCAACTTCAACATTGTTCATGTCGTCACCGCTTATCATCCAACAATAATGAGGGTAAAAAGGAAATTTATTGTCATTGAGGAAAAACTTGAATGACCATGAAACTTTTTCATCATTCATAGAATGTATCTGCCACAAATTATCTTCATAAATTATTTCGGAGGGATTATTTTTTGCATTTATATTTAACAGAACATCTGAGTCTCTTATTTTTATAATATTTGAAATACTCAAATCTCCATTTGAAACATTCGTTGCCTTAGATGTGATTTTTTTGCCTGTTGTGTAATAAATTTCACTTCCCAAATCGCCTTCAAGATAATCACCGTTGGGAAGTTCTGTTCCATTTTCATCGAAAAATGTTATGTCATAATTTATAACAAAAGGCATTTTTAAAGTGAGTTCATGTATTTGCGGAACATTCGGCTCATAAGATGCATTTATCGACCCTTTGTAATTTAAGAGCGTATCATTGTTTATTGTTCCTATTATCATTTCATCATCAGAATCAATATTATAAGCAGGAATAAAGATTTGATTGGTTTGTGAATTTATGTATATGCAGCCTTTTTCATTAAAGCCTGTATTACCATTTGAATCTGTGCCGTTTGAATCATGAGTGAGTATACATTTGTCATAAGTTTTTTCATTGAAAGTCCAGTTTCCGCTTGCTATACCTATTCCTGTGACTGCATGAGACATACTATGTGTCTGAAAATACAATAAAAAATATTTCCCCTCATTCATACACTTTTCTGCGGTACTGACGACATTTTTTACTTGTTCTTCGTAATCACGTGTTATTATGTAATGGTCATAAAGTGCATATTCTGTATATAATTGTAAAGCCTGATATTCAGTCAGTAATTTATTCACATCTGCCGAATATTCAATATCAGAAAGTTTTTTTGCATTCTCAGCAATATCT
>DJXD01000126.1 GCA_002449585.1 Ruminococcus sp. UBA7013 | reverse complement strand
GGCATTCCTCCTCGACTTTAGAAGTCGGGGTATCCTGCCGCCTATTGATGAAAAATTTTGATTATATTGCAGCAAAAAGTTGTCATGATGATAAAACAAAATGGCTTTCGTTCAAAGTCCATTCTCTGGATACTGCTGGCGTGATTAGATATCTTTATGATAAATGGCTTCCAGAGAATATAAAAATATATTTATTGAAACATCTGAATCTGACTTGTGATTATGATAAAGCCGATCAGTTTAACAGAAATTTCTGTCAGTTGCTTGCATTACTGCATGATATCGGGAAATTGACCCCTGCATTTCAATATAAAATAGCAAAACATATAGAAGGGTATACAGAAATGCTTTCTGATCAGATGCTGGATGTTTCATATATTGCTGAATTTAAAGAAACACCTCATGCTTTGGCTGGTCAGGTGATTCTTGAAGAAAATCACTTTCCGCAAGAAATTAGTATCATCATCGGTTCTCATCATGGAAAAAGTCAACCCGTTTCCCATGATGTGCAGTTATCCAATTTCGGATCTAATTATTTTGGATATCAAAGAAAACAAGAACAGAATTGGCGCAGTCTCTGGAATGAATGGATTGCTTATGTTTTTAATGAAACTGGATTTTGTATAGATACTCTCCCTAAGCCTGATGTAAAAGTGCAGATGCTCCTAACTGGTTTGTTAATTATGGCCGATTGGATTTCTAGTAATGTTTATTATTTTCCTTATGATGAAAAAAATCAGGATGAAAGAATCCATTCAGCATTGAAAAAATTAAGTCTGCCCGGCAGATGGGAAGCCAATTTTAACTATGATGATTTACAGAAATTTTTTAATGAACGTTTTGCATATAAAGCAAATATTGTGCAGAACACTGTTATGAATACAGTATTGAAAAATTGCCAACCTGGAATATATATTCTGGAGGCTCCCATGGGAATAGGAAAAACAGAAGCCGCTCTTGCCGCCGCTGAAATTCTTGCTGCAAAATTTAATGCAGGTGGTGTTTATTTTGGCTTGCCAACACAGGCCACGGCGAATGGTCTCTTTCAGCGATTCCATGAATGGACTAAACAATTATCTGAGAACGAAACACATGCACTCCGATTAGCACACGGCATGATTGAACTAAATGAAAAATATAAAGCTATGTTTCATGGAACAGCCGCTGATTCAGGAGATGAAAATATCATTGTTCATGAATGGTTTGAGGGACGAAAACAGGCATTGCTTTCTGAATTTGTAGTTGCAACTGTAGACCAATTTCTGCTTGCTTCCCTGAAACAAAAGCATGTTATGCTGAGACATCTTGGACTTTCGGGAAAAATTGTTATCATTGATGAATGTCATGCTTATGATGCTTATATGAATGTCTATCTTGATAATACTCTTAGATGGCTGGGAGCTTATGAAGTGCCTGTTATTATCCTTTCTGCTACCCTTCCTCCACAAAGAAGAAATGAACTTATCAAAGCATATCTAAATCGTTTGAAATTTCCTGAAATCCGTCATCCCTGTGATGAAATGGTTTATCCTGTTTTAACTTGGACAAGCGGCAAAGAAATTCAGCAAGAAGCCATTTCGATTGATACACCAGATAAGCATATTTCTGTTATCAGAATAACAGAAATCAATCTTGCAGGGCATCTTTCTGAAATGCTTTCAGATGGCGGCTGTGCGGCGGTTATCGTCAATACTGTAAAGCAGGCACAAAACATAAGCCGTGAACTTTTCGAAGCATTACCAGAATTTGAAATTATCTGTTTTCACAGCCGTTTCATTGCGAGCGATAGAGCAAAAATTGAAAACATGATTCTGCAAAAAGTGGGAAAAGAATCTGATTCGAAAGAAAGAAATAAATGCATTGTCGTTGGAACACAGGTTCTTGAACAATCGCTTGATATTGATTTTGATTATATGATAACAGAACTTTGTCCCATGGATTTACTTCTTCAGCGTTCTGGAAGATTGCACAGACATAAAGAACATGATGCCATTCGTCCGGAAAAGCTCAAATCTGCTAAATTAGCTATTTTGCCTTCATCTGAAAATACCCCCTATGATAAATGGATTCTACAGCAAACAGAAACATTTATTCCGGATGCTTTTATCATTCCATCTTGTATTCCATATCTGGTAAGCAAAGTTTATGCTGAACCACAAAACAAAGAAAAATTATATCAGGAATATCATGATAACATAAAAACAAAAGAAGGAAAAGCAAGAAAATACTGCATTGAAGCCACTAAACTAAAAAGCAAAAGAATTACACTCAATGATTTATTAAATAGTGATGTGGGAAATTCTACACAGGCAGAAGCTTCCGTTCGTGATGCAAAAGAAACTATTGAAGTCATTGTAGTTAAAAAAGTTTCCGAAAATCAATACAGCCTGGTTTCAGAAAACATATTGTTTGACATCACACAAACCCCCAGCAAAGAGGAGGCTTTGAAAATTGCAAAGCAAAGGCTCAGACTTCCGTCATATTTCAGTGATGATTTTTATACTGTCGAAAACATTCTGAAAAATAATATGCCAACACATTGGCTTTTTTCAGAATGGCTGAAAAATGAACTTCTTCTTGTTCTGGATGAAAATTCTAAAACAGAACTGATAGGAAAAATATTAGAATATAATCAAAATTATGGGCTGGAAGTTCTAAATTCTCAGCATAATTACCAAAAATCAGAATCATAATTTGCGGAAAATGTCAATTGACATGTATGTCCTATTTTGTTATAATATATATTAGTTTTTGATAGGGAGGGAAAAATTTGAAACAGGAATTTAATCTGATTGATGAACCTTGGATCTGTGTCCGGACAGCTGATTGCGAAATAAAAGAAATCAGTCTGAAAGAAGTGTTTTTAAATGCTCATGAATATATTGAACTTTCAGGAGAAACCAAAACACAGGATTTTGCAGTATTCCGCCTGATGCTTGCTATCATGTATACGATATTTTCAAGATATGATATACAAGGAAATAAAATTGACTTTATTGAACTGCTGGAAGAAGATATAGATTATCCGGTTAACACTTGGGCAGAAATCTGGAAATCCGGAAAAATACCAGCGAAACCCATAGAATATTATTTCGAAGAATGGCATAATCGTTTCTGGCTGTTTGATGAAGAATATCCGTTTTATCAGTCCAATGCTGTCAATGGAAAGGGAACAATGTGCAGCACTGCAAAAATGATAGGAACACTTTTCGAAAGTGCCAATAAAGCAAGATTATTTTCCGCAAGAACAAAAGAAGGCAGGAAACTTTCTTATTCTGAAGCCGCAAGATGGCTTTTACATATCAACTGTTTTGATGATATTGCTGCAAAGCCTCCTCCTAAAGAGGCATGGCCTGCACAGCTAGGCTTGATCGTCCTGAAAGGTCAAAATCTGTTTGAAACAATGATGCTAAATTATTGTGCTAATGCAGATATTTATCATGAATCAGAAGGTGTGCCTTCTTGGGAACAAGATCAGCCTATTTCAGAAATTAACAGAAAGATCCCTGTCCCTGATAATCAGATAGCCTTGCTTTCACTTATGTCAAGGCGGATTTATCTGTGCAGAGAAAATCAAGCTGTGATTAAATATTATGTTTCTGGCGGCGATTATTTCGAAGAAACAGAAGTTTTTGAGGAACAAATGACGCTATGGAAAAGAGAACCGGGAAAAAAAGGAACTCTTGCAAAGTTCAAACCCAAATTATATGATGTTTCTAAAAAGGCTTGGCAAGAGTTTGCAAGTATTGCTGTACTTGCGAATGTAAATAAACAAAATGATGATAAATTTCGTAAAGCTGGCATTTTGGAATGGATTTGCTGTCTTCTGGCTAAAAATATTCTGGATAAGAATTATTTGATAAAAGTAGATACAGCGGCAGTTATCTATAATGATGGTCAAAGTGCTTCACGTCCCGTTATTGATAATGTCAGTGATAACCTGACATTTCATTCTGAATTAATGCTTGAGACTGGAATGGAATGGAGAAACCGCATTCTTTTTGAAATCGAAAAGTGTGAAAAAGTGGCAAAATCAGTTTATATTCTCTATCAGAATCTGCAAAAAGCAAATGGTAGACGTGATAAAGATCATAAAACCGCTCTTTCTGGAGAAATAGATGCAAAAATGCAGTTCTATGATAGAATTGACCGCCCGTTCAGGTACTGGCTTGCAGAACTCGATCCGGAAGTTCATGATATTGAAGCATACTCTATTAAATTAGAAAAAGAAATTTTGAAAATTGCGCTTGATTTTGGAAGGGAACTTACTTTGCAATCTGGGGATAATGCCATTTTCGGCCATTATAGAAAATCTGAAAAAGAGTCTACTTCTTCTGCCCAAGCATTAAATCAGTTTGAATTCATCATCAGGAATATATTATTGGCAGGTGAAAAACATGAGCAAAAGTGATGAAGTTTATAAGTATATAGATTCTAAGCTGGAATATCTCAAAAATAACCGAGATACTGGCAAAGGCCGTAGGATAATGGCAAATCTTCGCCGGGGTGTTGGAAAACAGCCCGGAGAACTTCCTGAATTATGGGGAATCATTTTTGAAGGAATTTCAGATAATATGCTCCAAAAAAATCAAGTTTCCTATGAGGAATGGTCAATTTATACAGCCTTAACACTGTATGCATTGCATCAGCAAGGCTGTGAAAATAATATGAATCAGAAAAAAATTTCCATTGGCCATGCAGTGGCTCGTTTGATAAAAAATGATGATGATGAAAGCCGTATCTTGAAACGATTGCATTTAGTCGTCACAGCTGTGTCTTTGGAAGATATGGCCTATCATCTTAGAGGAATAATTCAGCTTCTCAAACAGGCAGAAATCCCCCTTGATTATGCAAAATTTGCAAAGGAATTATATTGGTTTCACGATGAAGAAATTGCTCAGAATATCAAACTGCAATGGGGAAGGGATTTCTGGATGGAACGTAATAAAGCAAATAAAAAAGATTAATGATCCATTTTCAGAAAGGAAGAATATAAACAATGAATAAAAGATTATATATTGATTTCCATGTGATTCAAACTGTGCCCCCCAGCTGTGTCAATCGTGATGATACCGGCAGACCAAAAACCGCTGTCTATGGTGGTGTCAACCGTTCCAGAGTTTCCAGTCAGGCATGGAAACATGCCATCCGTGAAATGTTTCATACTATTTTTTTAGATGAACAGCTTGGTTTCCGCACTAAATATGCTGCTGGCTTGATCGCTAATGATCTGGAAAATAATGGATTTGATAAAGAAAACGCCGGAAAAGCCGCCGCTGATGCACTGGATAAAGCTGGACTCAAAGTGAAAAATAATACAACGGAAGCATTATTTTTCATCAGCAGTTTACAGGCCAAAAAACTTGCTGAATTAGTCATCAATGGCGAAAAAGATAAAAAAGCCTATAAAGAAGCTTTGAAAGAAAATCCTTCTGTAGATATTGCTTTGTTCGGCAGAATGCTCGCTAATGGTGCTGACCTGAATGTAGATGCCGCCTGTCAGGTAGCACACAGCATTTCAACACATGCTGTTCAGAATGAATATGATTATTTTACTGCTGTAGATGATTATTCTCAGTCAGATAATGCCGGTGCTGGTCATCTGGGTACGATGGAATTTAATTCTTCTACATTGTATCGATATGCAACTGTCAACGTAATGGATTTATTTCAAACCATCGGAACAGATGCCGCTGATGCCGTCAAAGGCTTCGCACAAGCATTTATTTGCTCTATGCCAACCGGAAAACAGAATTCCTATGCCAACAGAACCCTCCCTTATATGGTTTATGTAACAATCCGGACAAATCAGCCTGTCAATCTTTCCGATGCGTTTGAAAAACCTATCAGAAATAAAGACGGCTATGCAGAACCATCTGCGCAAAGATTATTTGAACATGCTGATAGAATCTATCAGGATTTTTGCGGTGCTCCTGCACTTAGCTTTGTGATAGGACATGATGCCATTCTTGGTGCTGAAAAAGTCAATCTTCCTCAACTTCTTGAGAAATTACATCAATATATCACAGATGAGGTGATCTGATGGCAACATTATTACTTCGGCTTGCCGCTCCGCTCCAGTCGTGGGGATCAGAAGCAAAGTTTGAAACTCGCAGAACAGAAAAATTTCCCACAAAAAGTGGCGTTATTGGTCTGATTGCTGCGGCAATGGGATATTCCAGAGAAGATTCACTTGAAAAACTCAATCAATTAAAATTTGGTGTCAGAATCGATTGTGAAGGGAAACTCCTCCGAGATTATCATATCGCAAAAAGTAAAAAAACCGCATATGTTACACAACGTTATTATCTGGCAGATGCTGTTTTTCTTGCCGGTCTGGAAAGTCAAAATATCACTTTCCTGAATGAAATTGAAACTGCTCTCAAAAATCCAGCGTTTCCGCTGTTCCTCGGCAGACGTTCTTGCCCCCCAACAATGCCTTTGTTTCAAGGAATCCGTGATGCTGATTTGCTGACTTCTCTTCGAACAGAACCTTCACTTGATAAAAAATCACATTCGGTGCAAAAACTTCGTATTATCACCGACAGCGATTTTTCAGCGGCTGTCCTTCGTGATGTACCCGTTTCCTTCAGCAAATCTAACAGAAAATTCGGTTTCCGGAATATTCAGGATGAATACACAGAAATTGCACTGCTAAACCCTACAGCACATAATCCATTCTCATCGAGGTGAAATATATGTTTTTATCCAGAATCCCTCTTGATATTTCTAATAGAAATACACTTAAAGCACTCAACGCCCCTAGCAGGTTTCATGGCGCACTGGAAAATTGTTTCAACGATCAAAGAACAAGAAAACTCTGGAGACTTGATTCTGTTAATGGACAGCTCTATTTTTTAACATTGACAAAAACAGCCCCCGATTTTTCTGAATTCTGCCGCCAATTTGCAAAAGAAGGTGCAAGCTGGGAAACAAAATCATATGTGCATTTTTTGGAAGGCATTCAAAAAGAAAGTGTCTGGCGGTTTCGACTGACGGCCAATCCTACCATGTGCATCCCTGCTAAGGAAAAAACAGAACGTGGAAAAAAATATGCTCTTGCCACAACAGAAGCCCAGAAAATATGGCTGATTAAAAAATCTAATACATGTGGGTTTCATGTCGATCTTGATCATTTTGAGATCACACAAAAACAATGGTATTGTTTCCCGAAGAAAAATAATTGGACGCTTTCTATTCTTGCTGTCTCTTATGAGGGAATTCTTCAGGTCACAGATGTGCAAAAATTCAAAATGGCTCTGACGGATGGCATTGGTCGCTCTAAAGCTTATGGTATGGGACTGATGACAATTATTCATTGAACCCTTTTCCCCGCATGAGCGAGGATGATCCTTAAAGCCGTCAAATTCGAAATATAAATCACCGCTTTTCCCCACATGAGTGGGGGTGATCCCGGAGGTGTTCAAATGCATGAAATTCCAGGAATGATAAAACCAGATCTTCAGGAACTGCCTCAAATTACTGATAGAATGACATTCCTTTATCTGGAACACTGTAAAATTAATCGTCAGGATAATGCTATCACTGTATTGAATGAAAAAGGCATTTTTCATATTCCATCTGCTGTGATTTCTGTATTGCTACTTGGCCCCGGTACAGAGATTACTCACAGAGCAATGGAACTGATTGGTGATTCCGGTATCAGTACCTGCTGGATTGGAGAACATGGTGTCCGCTATTATGCAGGAGGTCGATCACTGACTCATCGTTCTCATTTGCTTCTCAAACAAGCAGAATTAGTTTGTAATCAAAGAAAACACCTCAATGTTGCAAGAAAAATGTATATGATGCGTTTCCCAGAAGAAAACGTTTCAGATTGTACTATGCAACAGCTCAGAGGAAAAGAGGGAAGCCATATCCGAAAAATTTATCAGAAATATTCTGCTCAATATGGGGTTCCCTGGAATGGCCGAGAGTATACCCCCGAAGATTTTACCTCTTCTGATCCCATCAATCAGGCTCTTTCCGCCGCACATGCTTGTCTATATGGGCTTGCACATTCTGTTATCTGTGCTATTGGCTGTTCACCTGCCCTCGGATTTGTACATGTTGGACATGAATGTTCCTTCGTTTATGATGTTGCTGACCTCTATAAAGCAGAAGTGACAATTCCTGTCGCTTTTGAAATTACGGCACAGCATCCAGAAGATTTATCCGGAACAATCCGCCGAAAAATTCGGGATGAAATGGTAAAAATGCATCTGCTGGAAAAAATGGTCAAGGATATTAAATTTCTTCTAGTGCCAGATGAAACCTCTCAGGATGAAAAAATTATGTATCTTTGGGATGATAAAATTCACACTGTCGATTTCGGAAAACAATACCACACAGAGGATGATATAGAATGATAGTCATTACAGTCAGTAATTGCCCTCCTAAATTAAGAGGAGATCTTTCAAAATGGTTTATCGAAATTGATACAGGTGTATTTGTAGGAAATCTAAATGCCAGAGTACGTGACCAGGTCTGGAACAGAATCTGTGAATATATCAAAAATGGAAAAGCTACTATGGCATTTAGTACTAATAATGAACAAAAAATTGATTTCCGGATTCATAATACAGATTGGGAACCAGTCGATTTTGATGGAATAAAACTTGTCTGCCGAAATTTGAATCCATCTGTTCAAAGAAGACAGCTCTCTAATGCGGCTGTTCACCATATGAACCGAGTTTCTCAGATAAATAAAAAAGCATCACAAGATTTTGAAAATTATGTAGTGATAGATATTGAAACAACTGGCTTGCAAGATTCCGATGAAATCATTGAACTTGGTGCATTGTATATTGCTCATGGAACAGTTCAGCATTCGTTTTCTGCAATTGTACAATGTTCTATACCAATTCCCCAAGAAATTAGAAAATTAACAGGAATTACAGATGATGAAATAAAAAATAAAGGAATTCCTTTAAAAAATGCATTGGAGCAGTTTCTAGCTTTCTGCGGAGAATATAAAATTGTAGGGCATAATCTGCGTTTTGATATACAATTTTTACAAAGAGCATGTATTCAAAATGGTTTTCCACCTCCTTTTCTCACAGGTGCAATCTTGGCCGATACCATGAAAATGGCAAGAAAAAAATTGGATATCCGTTCTGGATATGGATTGTCAGATGTGGCTAATTATTTGGAAATCAAACAAGAAAAAAGACATAGGGCAGAAGCGGACTGTATGCTTACTTATAGGGTCTTTGAAAAGTTAAAGGAAATATAAACTGCGATTTTATACAAATCGCTATTTTCCATTACTTTTTTAATCTTTTCCCCGCATGAGCGGGGGTGATCCTTGATGATTTATTCTGATTTTATGAAAAGGAGTCTTTTCCCCGCATGAGCGGGGGTGATCCTATGATCCAGAATTCTAAAGTACATCGGCTTCCCTTTTCCCCGCATGAGCGGGGGTGATCCTCTTTATGAGCGAACCGGAATGAAGCGCGAAAACTTTTCCCCGCATGAGCGGGGGTGATCCTATTCCTGTAGCATTACAGCAGGATAACTTGATCTTTTCCCCGCATGAGCGGGGGTGATCCTGAAATATATTTTGGTTATGATTCAGTATCAAACTTTTCCCCGCATGAGCGGGGGTGATCCCACATATGACGCTTCTAACATCTGGTTCAGACACTTTTCCCCGCATGAGCGGGGGTGATCCCCAGAGACTTTGCAAACGATTTATATGTTGTGGCTTTTCCCCGCATGAGCGGGGGTGATCCTATGTTGAGCGTGTCAGGGGTGAAATGTCCCGTCTTTTCCCCGCATGAGCGGGGGTGATCCTTAAAGTCGGCTTGTGTTCATACTCTTTCAGGCCTTTTCCCCGCATGAGCGGGGGTGATCCTTCTAAAATTTACAGTTCTGGTGATGGACGTCCCTTTTCCCCGCATGAGCGGGGGTGATCCTATCCGATTTCATAGTTTTCACTGCCGAAAATTCTTTTCCCCGCATGAGCGGGGGTGATCCTCACTATGGAATATAATGGAAAATTTTAAAAATCTTTTCCCCGCATGAGCGGGGGTGATCCTGAGTATGATTCATAGAGTGAGTATGACTTTTTCTTTTCCCCGCATGAGCGGGGGTGATCCTTTATCAATAATTGGTTTATGTTTTTCATAATGCTTTTCCCCGCATGAGCGGGGGTGATCCCCAGTCAAACGGATCATCATTTTCCGGAATTGCCTTTTCCCCGCATGAGCGGGGGTGATCCTCCATTGCTTGATTTGCCTGATAGGGTTGAGACCTTTTCCCCGCATGAGCGGGGGTGATCCTTAATATATAACTGTTCGTTTACAGCAGGCTTACTTTTCCCCGCATGAGCGGGGGTGATCCTTTGATGCCGTGGGGAATGTTTCTCTTGTGTCTCTTTTCCCCGCATGAGCGGGGGTGATCCTGAAACAGGAAATCTGTTTGAAAAATTCTTTGTCTTTTCCCCGCATGAGCGGGGGT
>DJXD01000089.1 GCA_002449585.1 Ruminococcus sp. UBA7013 | reverse complement strand
TGCGAAGCCCCCGTCTCTATAGGCGGGGGAGAGTTCACATAGTTGTAATTCTTAAGAAGCCATTTATAAAATTTCATATTTTCTGAGTCATTCAATGCATAGCGGCTTTGGTTAACATTAGGCTGATACTCGCCATTCTGTTTAATTATGTTCATAACTTTTTTTGATTGAATAGTCCAAAACTTCATAAATCATCCTCCTGATAATTAGCTTATTTTTAAAGATAACTCCGGAAACTAATTTCCCGGAGTCATCTTAAGTTTAATCTTCGTAATAGCTACCACACATACACTGTAAATTGGATGAATCACGTGCTACCTTTCTATTGTTTCTTCCACAAGCAGAACAACGCCATCTGTATTCTTTAAGATCTGAATCATCATACATGTGATAATCATCAGTTGTGCCAAATTTGTCTTTCATATATTGTGGTACATCACCAGGAAGTGAGCTCCCTCCAAATAAGTCATCTAAAATTCCCATGGTAGTATCCTCCTTTCCATTATTTTCCCATATGTTTGTAATTATACCATCTATTTGATGGATTATGTATATATTATATCACTTATAAGATTTAAAGTATAAAATTCATCAAATTGCATTTTATATGATATAATAGTAATCAGTTACAATGGAAAGGATGTATTTCTATGAGTTTTTATCAAAGGCTACGAGATCTGAAAGAAGATGCTGACTTGACTCAAAAACAAGTGGCTGATATTATAGGAGTTTCTATGAATCATTACGGAAAATATGAACGAGGGGAAACAGATATTCCTTTAGAAAAAGCAATTATTCTTGCACAATATTATGATGTTTGTCTTGATTATCTGGCAGGACTGACAAATCAAAGAAAAATACTATCTGTGAAAGATCAGATTGCTTTGATTACAATGTATCAGGCTTTGAATAGTCAAAATCAGAAACAAATTTCTGAATTAATGCTTGCTATGCTAGAAGAACAAAAACAATAATTTTGTATTGTGGAAAAGCTTCTGCAAATATCATAAAATTTCGGGGCTGTTTTGTACAGACTTCACAAAATAAAGATTTTTTTGAAAAATGTTAGAAAAATTTGAAAATACTACTTGCATTTTTTCAAAAAGCATGGTATAATAACAGTACCGTCTGAAAATACAGTTGTATGTCAGTGACGGAATTTTATGTGGGAGGTTCTATTAACAATGGCGTTAAAGAATCAGTATCTCCTTGACCTGCTGGAAAGAGTCAAGGCAAGAAATCAGGGCGAACCTGAATTTATCCAGACCGTGACAGAAGTATTGGAATCCGTTGAGCCTGTCGTAGAAGCAAGACCTGACCTCGTAGAGGCTGGCGTTCTGGAAAGAATCGTTGAACCGGAACGGCAAGTTATTTTCCGTGTCCCGTGGGTGGATGACAATGGCAAAGTACAGGTAAATCGTGGCTTCCGTGTACAGTTCAATTCTGCAATTGGCCCATATAAGGGCGGTCTGCGTTTCGCTAAAAATGTATATATTGGTATTATCAAGTTCCTGGGCTTTGAACAGATTTTCAAGAATTCCCTGACTGGTCTCCCGATGGGCGGCGGCAAAGGCGGTTCTGATTTCGATCCGCAGGGAAAATCTGATGCAGAAGTAATGCGTTTCTGCCAGAGCTTCATGACAGAACTTTGCAAACATATCGGAGCTAATACAGATGTTCCGGCTGGTGATATTGGTGTTGGCGGCCGTGAAATTGGTTATCTGTTTGGCCAGTATAAGAGAATCAGAAATGAATTTACAGGTGTGCTGACTGGTAAGGGCATGCAGTATGGCGGATCTCTGATTCGTCCGGAAGCTACCGGCTATGGTGCTGTTTATTATACGGTTAATATGCTGGAACATTTCGGTGATTCCATCAAGGGTAAGACAGTAGCAGTATCTGGCTTTGGCAATGTTGCATGGGGCACGATCAAGAAAGTCAATGAACTGGGCGGCAAAGTTGTTACCATTTCCGGCCCTGATGGCTATGTATTTGATCCCGATGGCATCAGCACGGATGAAAAAGTAGAATATCTGCTTGAAATGCGTGCATCCTGCCGCAATCGTGTGGAAGATTATAAAGACAAATTTGGCGGAAATATTGAATTCCATGCTGGTGAAAAGCCTTGGGGCGTAAAAGCTGATATTATTATGCCATGTGCTACTCAGAATGAGGTTGGCATGAAGGAAGCTGAACAGATCGTTGCAAATGGTGTGAAGTACTATGTAGAAGTATCTAATATGCCGACTTCCAACGAAGCAATTGCTTATCTGAAATCCCAGAATGTAATTGTTGCTCCTTCCAAGGCAGTAAATGCTGGTGGTGTAGCTGTATCTGGTCTGGAAATGTCTCAGAATTCTATGAGATATAATTGGACAGCAGAAGAAGTTGATGAAAAGCTGAAGGGCATCATGAAGGGCATTTTTGAAAGCTCTGTCAAGGCTGCTAATGAATATGGTCTTGTTGATGATCTCGTAGCAGGTGCAAATATTGCCGGCTTCCTGAAAGTTGCTGAAGCTATGAAGGCGCAGGGCGTTGTTTGATCCTTTAGTATATAGATGATAATATTGCAGAGAGCTGATTTAATCGGCTCTCTTTTTTTATGATAATATTAGCATATTATATAAAAATCATTAATTTTTTGTTAATTTCATTGACATGTTTTTAAAAATATGATATAATTAGAAAAATCATTGCAGAAAGAAGGGTGTTTTATGTACAGAAAATATCATATGATTATAATCATGATAATGAGTCTGCTGTGTTTTTTCCTGACAGGATGTGACGATCAACCTGTAAATCCTGATGATCCGATCAGTAAAGAAACTACTGCAAATGGCGGTATTAGTCCGGTTGCAAATTATGAAATCAAAGATATAGCTTATTTGCAGGATTTTGCCTCTTTCGCAGAAGGAAGGGCAATATTTCAAACTTCCGAAGAACATGATAATTATTATATGTTAGAGTATAATCTTAATAATAATATTGATAATGTTCCGAACTGTTTGGATGCTTATAAAGATTATCTAAATCAGAATGGATTCACTCAGGTGAGTAATACAAGTGATAATTTGTCTTTTATAAATTTTTATGATTCGGCCAATATCAGCACAAAATTATATACACCTGATAACATACCATATGTCATGATGATCGCTAATACAATGGAAATGAAAGCCGCTGTTGGAGGAACAAAAATAGGATTTACAAAATCCCAAATCTGTGCAGTCCCTCAAATTGTGATGGGAGATCTGAATATCAGATATTCCACTTTTGAAAGATCACCTTCTAATCAGATTAAGCCTAATGGCATAGCCAATGATCTTGATTTGGATTTCGATAATATTGTGATTGATCCCAATGATTTAGTTGACCCTGTTCCCCCCGGAAATAATTCTTATTGCACAAAATGCCATAATCAAAAACAAATTACATGTCCTTATTGCATGGGAGCAGGCGGCCGGAAACAATTAAGGCATATCACAAATTATACCGGAGTGTATGTTCCTGATGAGGAATATTGGGAAACTTGTGATTATTGCAATGGTGCTAAAATAATCAACTGTCCTATATGCAATCGTTAAAATAATCCCTGCTTTCAAAGCAGGGATCTTTTTTTATCAAAGGTTAGCAAGAA
>DJXD01000027.1 GCA_002449585.1 Ruminococcus sp. UBA7013 | reverse complement strand
TTCATTTCCGCCTGCATCGCTTTGATTGTTTCCTGCATTGTGCTGATAAGTTCCTGTGTATCGCCTAAATCAAGCTGTAGTGCATCGAGAGTTGCCTCATTTGCATACAGCCGGTCAGAATTATTGGAGCATTTGTTTTTCAGAGTTGTAAATTCTCTAGACAAGCCATTCACTTTTGTTTTCAGCGCAGAAATGCTGTCCCATTCTGCAATTTTTTCAGGGGTGAGCATATCTAAAACTTCTTTATTTTCATGCGTGTGCGCTGTACCAGAAAAATTATTTATTTCCTCTGTCAATGTGTGAATGTCCTCTGCGGTACTGTCCTTAAACTGCCGTAAATCTGCCAAATCTGCCAGATGTTCCGCAGTCAAGCCGTCCAGCACATCTTTATTCCGATGAGAATGTGCCATATATTCCAACGGTGTCATCGACTCACGCACAAGCAGAATCTGCTCATTCAGATATTCGTTTGTAGCATAAGTTCCCGGAGAAATTCCAGCCAGTTTTTTCTTTTCTTCCGCTGTATAGGGTGCAGTTGTACTATCCAGAATTTCTTTGTTCTCATGCGTGTGTACAGAAGCAGGAAAGTTGTCAATTTTCTCTTGCAGTGTGTGAATTTTCTCGGAGGTACTGTCCTCAAATTCCTGCAATTCATAAAGCTCTGTGAACAGTTCCGGTGTCAGGGAATCCAGCACCGCCTTGTTGTCATGTGTATGAGAATCGGCTGTCGTTCCGTCTTTTCCGTCTGTGCCTTTCAAACTTTCCAGCCATTCTTTCTCTGTACCCACAAATCCATGTTCCACAGCGATTTCATAGGCAGATTTTCCATCAAGCCCCTTTTCTGCATTTTTGATGCACTTTATGAGTTGCGTGTACAAATCCGGAGTCGGAGGTATCGGCGGTTCATCACCTTCAAATCCAGATGCACGAATGTTGAGCGTTACCGGAACAGTTGTGGCTCTTACGGTCGTGTCCGATTCTGTATCATAGCCGATACAGACATTTTCACCGCACCTGCATGAAGTTCCGCAGGAAGATAACAAGTCAATCCGTCCGTTCCCAAAACGACAGAATATACTTCATCACACTGACTAAACTGCACTACTTTGTGAAAACGCTTCCAGTCGCCGTCAAAGGTAAATTTGAACTGCACATACTGAATCTGATGGTCTGCCAGAACCTCACGCTCCAGAATTTCAATGCTTTGATTTTTTACAAGAAATTTCCACATATTTATTCACCGACCTTCCATTCTTTCGTCTCTTCATCCCATTCCATAAAACCGTCAAGGCACTGAATTTTTGTCAGATTAGCTGAACTGTCCCAGTGATTTGCTTTTGTGACTGCTGCCCAGTCTTTCAGACTGCCCTCGTAATTCAAAGTTTTCAGCTTGTTCCACATAGCCTGTCGCATACACATCTATGCCGGAAGTTTTGTAATAAATTTTGATAAAGCGTGACGGCTTAACGACACGGTAAAGCTGATGCCTGCGCTCTTCAATATTGATGCCCCTCATTTCAAAATGAATCACCACATTCCGCTTTTCAATGAAAGCATTGTTCAGATAGCTGCCGTCCATTCCGGCATAGGAAGAGGTGCTGACTGTTCCGGCAGGCGGATTCAGACCCTCTATTTTTGAGGTCATGAAATTGTTTGCTGTGGCTGTCATGTTAATCTGGTCGCCGTTTTCATTTTCGAGAATTAAATTAAAAAACATAAGAATCACCCCTTGCAATTTGGCTGAGATTGGTGTATAATGAAAATATGTAGATAAACTTACAAATCGAAGTTTTCCGAATAAATTGAAGGAGAAATGCAAGTGAAAAAATATAGTTTCATTTTTATTGCAATCTTAATATTACTTTGTTCATGTAGTAATAAAGCAGATGTTGCTACCGTTTCTGAACAGCAAATTATAGAAACAAGTAAAATTGTTCCTGCGACAAGTTCTTTCACGACTACTAGTTCTGTTGTCACTACTTCTGAAATGGCAGACATTGCCAGTAAAACCGGTGAAGATGTTTTTGAAGCTATTGAATATGTATGCAATGAAAGATGGAATGGATATTTTAAAGAACCATACACGATTTATAATGGAACGAACTATATTACCTATAATAACGAAATTGATTTTTTTATGAACAATGTCTTTCGGATAAAAAATAGTACTTTAGGAAAAATTGACAGCGAACAGGATTTAATCTCAAAGGCAAGATCAGTTTTTATTGAGGTTCTTGGGCAGGATTATATTGACAGAGCAGAGGCTGAATATATTGACAGAAATGGTGTAAAAATTGCAATTGAAACAAGGACAAATCCTGTTTACAATGTGGCTTATTATAATGAATATGATGTGTGGTACATCAGTGCTTGTATGCCGTCAGGTGTAACAGAGGATGGTGATAAATTCGCAACAATACAGGATAATCCTGCATTTCTTATTATCAATGGAAACAATGGAAAAATAATTGGCTGTCGGTTTTAATCAAATGTTCAAATATAAATTCTGATTTATCGTAATATGTTAATATGTAAAGGGCGGGAATACTCCTGCCCTTTTACACATTCAGTGCATTTCGTGTCAGCCTGTAAAGCTCCAGTCTTGACTGTGCTTTCGGTGAATTGTTTGTCTGATGAATTGTCCTGCTGTTGTCATTGTTGTAGTTGTTGATGACTGTCGTTCCCATGCCTTCCATCATCGCACCGGTCACACCGGACATATCCA
>DJXD01000087.1 GCA_002449585.1 Ruminococcus sp. UBA7013 | reverse complement strand
ACTAAAAAGTAGCGGTGTAGGCTTTAAAGCCTTATCCAGTAGCGGCGGATGTGTTCCCGCCTGTAAGAATAAGGGTTGCCCAGATGGGTGGAGACTTAAATACCAGACTTCTTGCGAAGCCACTGCCTCTATAGGCGGGGGAGAGCTCACTTTTAATGATATAGATGTTCCGGTGGGAGGTTCTTGCTAATCTTTGATAAAGGAGGAAAAATATGTCTTTTTCGCATCAGATGAAAGAATGCATCCGGGATAATATTAATAGCCGGAATAAAAGATTTTCCTGCCTGTATGGCATGATATTATATAACAAGAAAGTAACACGGGAAGAAATCTGTCTGAAATCGGGGAGTGAAGTTTTCAGCGCATTATTTCCGGCTTTGCTCCAAACAGTGTGCCGGGCTTCTCTGGAAACAGAAATCCATCCCCGAAAAGATGGCGGAAATCTGTATCTGTACAAAATCACAGATCAGAAACAGGTGACAAATATCCGTCATTTTTTTCATATACATGAATCTCGGCGCATTGATCGGCGAAGCGTTCAGGATATGGGGGCTTTTCTGGGTGGTGTGTTTCTGACTTGCGGAAGTATCACAGATCCGGAAAAAGAATATCATCTTGAATTTAATGTCCCGACTGAGCCGCTGTGTCAAGATCTTTGCAGACTATTGGAACAATCTGGCATTCATGCTAATATCACAAAACGCCGATATGCTTGGACGGTTTATTTAAAAGATAGTCAGGCTCTGGAAGATCTGCTAACTTTGATGGGTGCGCAGAAATGTACACTTGAACTGATTGAAATCAAGATTGACAAGGCAATGACAAATAAAATCATCAGACAGAATAATTGTGATATGGCTAATATTGATAAAACAATATCTGCTTCAGAGAAGCAATGCCGGGATATTCAGGAAATTATGAAGCATAACGGTATGAAACGGCTTTCACCGGAGCTGAGAAATCTGGCAGAATTGCGGCTTGAAAATCCGCATCTGAGCTTATCAGAATTAGCGGAACTATTAGAAAAGCCTGTCAGCCGTTCAGGTGTGAATCATCGTTTCCGGCGACTGGCCGAAATTGCTGCTCATTACAGAGAAAAAGCAGAGTGATAATATGCTGTCAGCAGGAGATGAAAAAATGAAAGAGATAATAATCAGATCAGATGATTTTGTCAATCTGCGCATTCAAAGTGAATATAGCTTTCCGGAAGGTGCTTGCCGGATCGAAGCATTGATTGCTCATGTCAAAGCATTAGGGCAGAAAGCGGCAGCTGTTACAGATATTGAAAATATGTATGCCGCTATTTTATTTTATCAGGAAGCCAGAAAGCAGGGAATCAAACCGCTGATCGGCTGTGAATTTCGGGGAATTGGCATTTTTCTTTGTCAAAATCTGACAGGCTATCAGAATTTGATCAGATTAGTATCTGAAAAAAATATGGGACATGAGATCACGCCGGAACTGCTGAGAACCTGCCATGAAGGATTAATTTTGATTCTGACACAAGCACATCCGGAATATGATATATTATTTCAGAAAGAAAATCTGTTTGCAGATGCTAGTCTTTTTCTTCCGGGAATCGCACCTGTGGCCGTGCATCCTGTGAAGTATGTACAGAAATCAGATATGCATATGCAAAGGGTTTTAACATGCATCCGGACAGGGAAAACACTGGATGAACTGCCTGAACAGCCTAATTATCAGCTTTTATCCGCACAGGATGCTTTGACCCAGTTTTCATGGGATGCTGTTCAGAATACTTGCCGAATTGCAGACAGATGCTGTCTTGAAATCCCGTTTCATGAACAACATTTGCCTGTATTTTTCAAATCAGGGCTGACAGATCATCAGGCCTATTTCAAAACGCTTTGTCAAAATGGCATGTATGAACGATATGGAAATCATCCTGCTGATAGCATACAGAAACGTCTTGCCTATGAAATGCAGGTGATTTCTGATATGGGATTTATAGATTATTTCCTGATTGTACATGATTTTGTCAGATACGCTAAAATGCAAGATATTCCGGTAGGATGCGGCCGAGGTTCTGCCGCCGGAAGCCTGTGCGCCTATTGTTTGGATATTACAGAAATTGATCCTATAGCGGAAAATCTGCTGTTTGAAAGATTTCTGAATCCGGGGCGGCAGAGTATGCCTGATATTGATATTGATTTTTGCATAGAAGGCCGGGGAAAAGTGATTGATTATGTCACAAGGAAATATGGAAAAGATCATGTTGCTGAAATTATTGCATTTGATACGCTGAAAGCAAAAGCCGCCGTCAGAGATACCGGAAGAGTGCTGAATCTCCCAACAGATCTGATCAGCAGAACGGCAAAATTATGCGGTCAATATAGCCTTACAGAAGCAGCAGAACAGCTCCCTGATGCAAAAATACTCCTGGAAACTGCCGCACAAATAGAGGGAATGCCCCGGCATACCAGCATTCATGCAGCTGGCATTGTGATCACAGATCAGCCTGTGATGCAGTATGTGCCTGTACAGCGCAATGATTCTATGCTTGTTACCCAGTATACAATGACAACTTTGGAAGAGTTGGGACTCCTGAAAATGGATTTTCTTGGTCTCAGAAATCTGACAGTTCTGCATGAAGCTGAAAAAGCTGTCAGGAAAAAAGAGGCTCATTTTTCACTCAAAAGAATCAATCTGAATGATAAAGATGTATTTCAGATGATTTCCGAAGGCAAAACACTTGGTATTTTCCAGCTGGAAAAAGAAGGAATGAGAAATTTTTTAATGCGCCTTCATCCATCCTGTATGGCCGATATTACTG
The DNA here is from genome assembly GCA_002449585.1 of Ruminococcus sp. UBA7013. Lineage (GTDB taxonomy): Bacteria > Bacillota > Clostridia > Oscillospirales > Ruminococcaceae > UBA3855. Next base: position 11,832 of record DJXD01000087.1, on the reverse strand, counting down.
CGGCTCTGGCATTATATCGCCCAGGCCCTATGGAATCTATACCCATTTATTTGGAAAATAGAAAGCATCCGGAAAAGATTTCTTATCTGCATCCGGAACTTGTGCCGATTTTGGAAAAAACATATGGCTGTATGCTGTATCAAGAGCAGGTAATGGAAATCTGCCGAAAACTAGCCGGCTATTCTTATAGTCAAGCCGATCTGATCCGCCGAGCCATGGCGAAAAAAAAGCCTGAAATCATGAAACAGGAACGACAGCATTTTTTCTCCCATGCGATCGAAAAAGGCATTCCCGGAAAAATCGCAGATCAGATTTTTGATCAGATGGAACAGTTTGCCGGATATGCTTTTAATCAGTCACATGCAGCGGCATATGCGAGAATTGCCTATCAGACAGCTTATTTGAAATATCATTATTTTGGCGAATATATGGCCGCACTCATGACAAGCCTTATATCTGATGCTGAAAAGCTGGCTTCCTGTCTGGATGAATGCCGGAAAGCAGGTTTATTTATTATTCCGCCGGATATTAATTACAGCGATTGGAAATTTAAATTTCAGGAGGGAAAAATATTATGTGGTCTGCTGATGATCCGGGGACTTGGCCGGGGATTGATAGATAAAATCATTGCAGAACGCAAAAAGCAGTTGTTTACAGGATTTGCAGATTTTTGCCGCCGGGCTTCTTCGCTGGGGATGGCAAGAAATCAGAAATTGCTGGAAATGATGATAAAATCAGGTGCGCTGGATCATCTGGATTATAATCGCAGGCAAATGCTGACATATGCTGATGTTATTCTGAATGAAAATACAGAATATGGCGTAACAGATGGCCAGATGAGTTTATTTGGTGAAATCCCATCTGGAAATGGAATTCAGATTCCGGATCTGCCCGATTTTTCAGAATCTGAAAAAACAGATCTTGAAAAAGAAGCATTAGGGCTTTTTCTTCGTCCAGCGGATCATGATTATCTGAAAAAACTGCTTCATTGTCATGAGATTGCAGAATTAGAAACAATGCCGGATCATGCGCATGTTCGGATGATCTGTGTTTTACAGAATATCCGGAAATATCAGACTAAAAATAATGAAAATATGGCTTTTCTGACTTTGGAGGATGCTTCCGGCAAATTAGACGGCGTTATGTTCCCGGAATGTTATAGAAAATCTGAAAAAAGACTGATCAAAAATCAGATGATTTATCTGATAGGAAATATTTCCCGTAAAAATCAGAAATTATCTTTGATTTGTGAAGCGATCCGGCAGAAACAGGAATTCCCTGCCATACTGAAAAAAATGCAGTTATGTATCAAAATAGATCAGCTTCCGGATTTATCTCAATTAAAAATACTCTGTCAGAAGTTTCCGGGGGAAACAGAATTGATTTTCTATCAGACAGAACAGAAAAAATATATTCTTCCAAAAGAAAAGCTATATCTTGCCATTTCAGAAGAAAGTTATCAGGCACTATGCAATTTTATTCCAGCCGAACAAATCGGCTGTATTCCCCGTATTTCAGGAACTTGATATTTTTTTGTCAAAGAATCAGAAAAAAGGGCTTGACAGAATGGCGGAAATGTAGTAAAATAAGAATGTAAAAAAAATCAAGTACTTTTGCATATGCAGAATGGAGAAGAAATTTTATGAAAAAAATCGGCGTTTTGACAAGCGGCGGTGACGCACCTGGCATGAATGCGGCTGTCAGAGCAGTGGCTCGTACTGCACTCAGCAAGGGAATGGAAGTCATCGGCATTCAGCGTGGTTATGTTGGCCTGCTGAATCGTGAATTTGTAAATCTGGATGCAAGAACTGTTTCGGATATTATTCAGAGGGGCGGCACTTTCCTGTATACAGCTCGCTGCCCGGAATTCCGTGACATGGAAGGCGTAGAAAAAGGGAAAAAAGTCTGTGAAGAAATCGGCTTGGAAGGTCTGGTAGTCATCGGCGGAGATGGTTCTTTCAGAGGTGCAGGCGATCTTTCAAGGATCGGTATCCCGTGTATTGGTATCCCTGGCACAATTGATAATGATATTCAGTGTACAGAATATACAATTGGTTATGATACAGCGATGAACACAGCTATGGAAATGATTGACAAGCTGCGTGATACAACGCAGTCGCATGACAGATGCTCTGTCGTTGAAGTCATGGGCAGACGTGCCGGATATATTGCAGTAAATGTTGCTCTGGCAGTTGGTGCAGAAGCTGCACTTATATTGGAACGGCCTTATGATCTGAATGAAATCGCTAACAGAATGATCAAAGTGATGAGCGAAAAGAATGGCAAACATCATTTTATTCTTGTTGTTTCCGAAGGTGTGGGCAAGACAGAGAATATTGCAAGAGAAATTCAGGAAATGACTGGCGTAGAAGCAAGAGCCACGGTTCTTGGTCATGTACAGCGTGGCGGTTCTCCCACTCTGCGTGACCGTGTTGTTGCTACAGAAATGGGCTATCACGCTGTTGAGCTTCTGGAACAGGGCATCGGAAACAGAATTGTTGGATTGAAAAATGGTAAAATCTATGATATTGATTTGCAGGAAGGCCTTGCCATGAAGAAAGATTTTATTGATCATAGATATGATATTCTGAGTGCAACTGCATATTAATCAGAAATTTACATACACAGAGTAGGAGATCGTGCGTCAAGTGCCGGATGAACGGGGAGTTGTCAGCCGGACGAAAAGGCTTGCTCTTGCGGTACGGTCTCCGCATCCCGCTTCGTATGGCATTACATGAAAATTGGATCATATTGCCTCTTTTTCTGTTGTCATCACTGCGGAAAAGGAGGTATTTTTATGTTTGAAAAATCTTTTCAGGAATTCCGGAACATCCGGGCATTGACAGTAACAGGAATGTTTATTGCTGTTTCAATGATGATTGAAAAGTTTACGATTAATTTGCAAGTGACAAAAATCAACTTTGCATTTCTGGCCATTGCGGTGATTGGCATGCTGACAGGCCCTGTGATGGGATTCGCTGCCGGACTGATCTGTGATATTGTTGGTTATCTGGCCAATCCTGATGGCGCATTTCTGCCGATATATACTCTAGTGGCTGGTGTTCAGGGGCTAATCTATGGCATTTGCTTATATCGAAAACAGGAGCATTTTGAAATATTTGGCCTGGATGAAAAAGGCTCTTTGCTGGTACGGGCAGTAATTGCAAGGCTGATTGATGTGACAGTGATTAATTTATGTGTGAATACGCTGCTGAATATGCATTATGGATTTATTCCGAAACAGGCATTCAGTGCGGCAATTTCGACCCGACTGCTGAAAAATGTTTTAGAATTAGTAGCGGATATTCCTCTTTTGTTCATCCTGCTTCCGGCGGCATTACTGGCATATCGGAGAGCCTTCCAGAATCATCCAGCCTGAAAAATTTCCCGGAAAAATATCTAAAAAACCTCTTGCTTTTTTGTGCAGTTTGTTGTATAATAAAAGCAGGAAGTTTTTTTTGTCAGAAAGGATTGATGAATCATGAAGGAAAAAATGAGTGTTGGATTTATTGGTGCTGGAAATATGGGTTTTGCCATTATGAAGGGAATCGCCGGATGTGAGCTTTCAGAGCATATGACAGTTTCCGCATTTGATCCGGATCAGCCAAAGCTTGAAAGATTGGCAGAATTCGGCGTTCATGCATGTGCTTCCGGGCTGGAAGTATTGCAGAACTGTCAGTATGTATTTTTAGCGATTAAGCCGCAGATGTTTGAAGATGTTCTCATGCAAATCAAAGATGGCGTTACAGAAAAGACCATTCTTGTTTCGATTGCCGCAGGCATTACAGCGGATTATATCAAAAGCAAAACCATTCCTGATGCCAAAGTGATTCTTGTTATGCCGAATACGCCATTATTATTAGGTGCAGGCGCATCTGCATTAGCAAAGGCAGAACCTACAACAGAGGAAGAATTTCAAACCGTATGCAGCATTTTTAATGCATGTGGCATTTCTGCACAGCTCCCGGAAAATAAAATGAAAGAAATCATTGCGATTAATGGAAGCAGTCCGGCTTTTATTTATTTATTCGCAAAAGCATTTGTAGATTATGCTGTGAAAGAAGGCATTGCGCAGGAAACAGCTTTGTCTCTGTTCGCACAGAGTTTGATCGGATCTGCAAAAATGCTGACAGATTCCGGCTATTCGATCGAAGAATTAATTAAAATGGTATCTTCTCCGGGAGGAACAACACTTGCCGGACTGGATGAATTATATAAAGGCGGATTAGAAAAAACCGTAGATCAGGCATGTGAAGCCTGTACGAAAAGAGCATATGAGCTTTCTAAATAAGACATAAAATTCCGGACAAGTACATATATTCCAGTAAATAATATTGACTGGAGTGTGTCTTATGGACTTGAACAGAAAAAGGACAAGTCAGATTTTTTTATTATTCCTGATGATAATAGCAGGGATAATATTAGGAAGCATCATCTGTGCATTATATCCAGAATGGAGCATCTGGAAAAGTCCCACATTCCGGCAGGGAATGGGGCTGATGGAAAATCCCGGATTGAATTGCATTTTCACATCTGTGTTCTGGCTTGCGGTGATAGCCGTTCTTGGCTTGTCAGTGACAGGAATTGTGATCTCCCCTCTTGTACTGCTCATGAGAGGGGCAGCTCTTGGCATGGTGCTGGAACAGCTGTATGCCACAGAGGGATTATATGCTCTTGGAAAGATTTTGATTCTTGTGATGCCGTACGCCTGCATTTCAACATTTATCATGTTATTTGGTGCAAGGGAAGCTATGCGCTTTTCTATGCAGATCGCAGGTCTGCTCTGCGAAAAAACAGCGGAACATGCCTTTTCTATAAAATTATATATCATCCGTTTTCTGGTGCTGTTGGGTTTTCTGCTGATACTGGGGCTGATGCAAAGTATGCTTTTGAGATATGGCAATTTCTTCTGAAAGGATGATGTCAAAAAATATGAGTTTATTCGGAGGTTATGAAAAAGCGGGTGCAGGTATTGCCAAAGATGCACCAGAGAAAAAGCCATTTTTTCGTTATTGGGAATTGGCATTCCGGAAATTCTGGAAAATTATTGATATTAATATGCTTCTGGCGGCGGCCTTTTTGCCATTGATTGCCGCAATTTTGGTGATATTTAATTTTATTGAAGATTATACAAATACAGCGATGCTATTAGCTGGAGGATTGCTTATTCTGTTTGCCGTATGCCTAGGGCCTGTGATTGCCGGATGTACCAAAGTATTGAAATGCTTTACATTGGAAGAACCTGTTTTTCTGATGAGTACTTTCTGGAAAAGTTTTCGAAGCTGTTTCAAGCAGGCCAGCATCATGGGCGTGATAGATCTTATTGCGGCGGCTTCTGTTGCAAGCAGTTTTTATGTGTACCCGAAAATCATTCAACAGATTCAGACAGATGGCAGTGATGGTTATCTGCTATATTATATCCTGTTTATTCTGACACTCAGCATTGCAGTTTCTGTTATGATCATGAGTTTTTATGCTTATCTCATGATTGTTTCCACAGAATTGAGTATGAAGAATATTTTAAAAAATTCGCTTGCTTTGAGCATTGTGGCCTTGAAAAAAAATCTGCTGACTTTGTTTCTGACGCTGATCATTATGGGTGGGTTTGCCCTTCTGACTTATGCATATCCTTATTTTATGATATTATTATGGATTTTCATTCCTACAGGATTTGTAGCATTTATGATTGTATTTAATTGCTATCCTGTCATTCAAACTTATGTGATTAATCCATATTATGCACAGCGTGGAGAAATCAATCCAGAAATGGCATTTTCTGAAACAGGAGGAGAAAATGTATTTGAAGATATGGGCGGAAAAGAAACGCCGACAGAGCTTCCTGCTAAAAAAGAAACAGGATCAAATTCTTCCAGACCTAAGAAAAAAGGCAAAGTGATTTCCTGAAATTATAAAATTGCTGCACCGTAATCAGTGCAGCAATTTTTATTATAATAAAGAATGATACAGAGCGGCAATCTCTTCTACAGAAGTATCTTTTGGATTGCCCGGACGACAAGCATCCTGATAGGCGGACTGCGCCAGAAATGGAATATCCGCCGGCTTTACGATTTCTTTCAGCGTTTTCGGAATGCCGACATCTTCGGACAGCTGCCGAACGGCATCTACTGCGGCCTTGCGATATTCATCCACAGACATGTTTTCAGTATTCTTAACACCCATTGCGGCCGCAATGTATTTATATTTATCTCCTGTTTTGTCTGCATTATATTCCATAACAACAGGTAAAATAATCGCATTGGCAACACCATGAGGAGTATCATAAAGAGCACCGAGCGGATGTGCCATAGAATGCACAATGCCAAGTCCAACATTGGAAAATCCCATGCCAGCGATATATTGTCCCAAAGCCATGCCTTCCCGTCCTGCCGGTTCATTGGCAACAGCACTCCGCAGAGATCGAGAAATAATTTCAATCGCTTTCAGATGAAACATGTCTGTCATTTCCCAGGCGGCTTTTGTTATGAAGCCTTCAATTGCATGTGTCAGCGCATCCATACCAGTGGCCGCAGTCAAACTTTTTGGCATAGAAGACATCATATCAGGATCGACAAAGGCGACTACCGGAATATCATGAGTGTCTACACATACCATTTTTCTGTTATTTTTCTCATCTGTGATGACATAGTTAATGGTTACTTCTGCGGCAGTTCCGGCAGTTGTGGGCACGGCCAGAATCGGAACACTGCGGTTTTCAGTGGGGGCAACGCCTTCCAGACTGCACACATCTGAAAATTTCGGATTTTTAACAATAATTCCGATCGCTTTCGCCGTATCAATAGCAGAACCGCCACCAACAGCAATAATATAGTCTGATCCGGATGCTTTGTAAGCAGCAACGCCATTTTGTACATTATCAATATTCGGATTAGGTTTGATTTCTGAGTAAATCTCATAGGGAAAATCATTTTCTTCCAAAATTTTTGTCACTTTGGAAACAACGCCGAACCTGACAAGATCCGGATCTGTGCAGAGAAATGCTTTTTTGAATCCTCTGTTTCTGATTTCACCGGCAATTTCAGCGACTGCACCAGAGCCATGATATGAGATCTCATTTAGTACAATTCTTTGTGCCATAATAGAAAATCCTCCTGTGAAAAATATTCAACAAAATTTGAATTTCTCGCTTCTTTCAGCGGAAATATGATGATAGCGATGAAGTCAATCCACTTGACAATGCTGAAAAAATATGCTATTCTGTAAATAACAAAATCACCAGAGAGATCATGTAGATTGAAACAATACAGTTATATTATACTATGATTTTTTGAATTTGTCAATAGTATTTTGTGAATTTTTGCTAAAATCTGATTTAAAACATTTTTTTGATTTCACAAAATTTTGAAAATTTCTCTTGCATTTTGTGTGATTTTGTGTTATGATAATAATAAGCATAAAACTAAAAATGCCAAAAAAATTTTTCGTGCAATTGCACGGGTAGGGAGAGAAACTTTCATGCCAAAGAAACAGGACATTCACAAGATTATGATTATTGGTTCAGGGCCTATTATCATCGGGCAGGCCTGCGAGTTTGACTATTCAGGTACACAGGCCTGTAAAGCACTCCGGAAGCTGGGATATGAGATTGTGCTGGTCAATTCCAATCCGGCCACTATCATGACAGATCCGGATGTTGCGGATATTACATATATTGAACCGCTGAATCTGTCCAGACTGACACAGATTATTGAAAAAGAAAGGCCTGATGCACTGCTGCCGAATCTGGGAGGGCAGTCCGGTTTGAACCTCTGTTCTGAGCTGTCAGAAGCAGGCGTATTAGAAAAATATCATGTACAGGTCATTGGTGTACAGGTAGATGCTATTGAACGTGGTGAAGACAGAATTGAATTTAAAAATACCATGGCACAGTTAGGGATTGAAATGCCCCGCAGTCAGGTTGCTTATTCTGTAGAAGAAGCGGTTAAAATTGCAGAGACACTGCATTATCCGGTTGTTCTCCGCCCGGCTTATACCATGGGCGGCGCAGGCGGCGGCATGGTTTACAATGTCGATGAACTGAAAGTTGTCTGTGCCAGAGGATTGCAGGCTTCCCTTGTGCATCAGGTGCTTGTTGAGGAATGTATCAGCGGTTGGGAAGAACTGGAACTCGAAGTTGTGCGTGATGCAGATAATCATATTATCACGGTATGCTTTATTGAAAATATTGATCCGATTGGTGTTCATACAGGGGATTCTTTCTGTTCTGCGCCTATGCTGACCATTTCAGAAGAAGTACAGAAGAAATTGCAGGAATATTCTTATAAAATTGTAGAAGCCATTCAGGTAATTGGCGGCTGTAACTGTCAGTTTGCGCATGATCCTGTAACAGGGAGAATTGTTGTAATTGAGATTAATCCGAGAACTTCCCGTTCTTCTGCACTGGCATCCAAAGCAACAGGATTCCCGATTGCATTAGTATCTGCTATGTTGGCCTGCGGCCTGACGCTGGATGAAATTCCGTGCGGCAAGTATGGAACATTGGATAAATATGTACCTGATGGCGATTATGTTGTGATCAAATTCGCAAGATGGGCATTTGAAAAATTCAAGGGTGCAGAGGACAAGCTTGGCACACAGATGAAAGCTGTCGGCGAAGTCATGAGCATCGGGAAAACATATAAAGAAGCATTCCAGAAAGCCATCAGAAGCCTGGAAACCGGACGTTATGGGCTTGGATTTGCAAAAGATTTTCATGAGAAATCCAAAGATGAATTATTAAGCCTGCTACATGTGCCCACCAGTGAACGCCAGTTTATTATTTATGAAGCACTCAGAAAAGGCGCATCTGTAGATGAAATTTATGATCTGACAAAGATCAAGCATTATTTCCTGAATCAGATGCTTGAATTAGTACAGGAAGAAGAACAGCTCTTGACATTGAAGGGTTCTGTGCCGGAAATGCCCATTCTCAAACAGGCAAAGCTTGACGGCTTTAGTGATAGATATTTAAGCCAGCTCCTGGAAGTCTCAGAGGAAGAAATCCGCAATGCAAGACAGAAATTCGGCATTCATCAGGCTTGGGAAGGTGTCCATGTCAGCGGAACAGAGAATGCAGCTTATTATTATTCTACTTATCATCTTGAAAAAGATGAAAGTCCCTGCAATACAGAAAAGCCGAAAATCATGATTCTTGGCGGAGGGCCTAACAGAATCGGTCAGGGAATTGAATTTGATTACTGCTGTGTACATGCCGCACTAGCACTCAAAAAACTGGGCTTTGAATCTATTATAGTTAACTGCAATCCAGAAACCGTATCTACTGATTATGATACTTCGGATAAGCTCTATTTTGAACCTCTGACGCTGGAAGATGTACTCAGTATCTATGAAAAAGAAAAGCCTGTGGGTGTCATTGCACAGTTCGGCGGACAGACACCCCTGAATCTTGCCAATGATCTTAAAAAATATGGTGTCCGCATTCTGGGAACTTCTCCGGAAACGATTGATCTCGCAGAAGATAGAGATCATTTCCGTGCTATGATGGAAAAACTGGAAATTCCAATGCCTGAATCTGGTATGGCTGTGAATGTTGAGGAAGCTCTGACAATTGCTAATCAGATCGGCTATCCTGTCATGGTTCGGCCTTCTTATGTATTAGGCGGCCGTGGGATGGAAATTGTTCATGATGATGATATGATGAAAGTTTATATGTCTGCCGCTGTTGGCGTTACACCTGACAGACCCATCCTGATTGACAGATTCTTGAATCATGCAACAGAATGCGAAGCAGATGCCATTTCTGATGGCACACATTGCTTTGTACCTGCTGTGATGGAGCATATTGAATTAGCTGGTGTGCATTCGGGGGATTCCGCCTGCATTCTGCCGTCAAAGAATCTGACAGAAAAACAGATTTCTACTATCAAAGAATATACCAGAAAAATTGCTGTAGAAATGGGTGTCTGCGGTCTGATGAATATGCAGTATGCTATTGAAGAGGATACAGTCTATGTTCTCGAAGCAAATCCCAGAGCTTCCAGAACTGTGCCGCTTGTCTCCAAAGTATGCAGTATCAACATGGTACAGATTGCTACACAAATTATCACTTCTGAGCTGACGGGCAATCCTTCTCCTGTTCCGGATCTGAAAGATCATGTGATCAAGCATTATGGCGTAAAAGAAGCCGTTTTCCCGTTTAATATGTTCCCGGAAGTAGATCCTGTATTAGGGCCTGAAATGCGTTCTACTGGTGAAGTACTTGGTATATCTGAATCCTTCGGCGAGGCGTATTATAAAGCAGAAGAAGCCACACAAACACGCCTGCCTTCTGAGGGGACTGTTTTACTGAGTGTATGCGATCGGGATAAGGCAGAACTTCCTGAAATTGCAAAAGCATTCAATGAACTTGGTTTTAAAGTCATTGCAACACATAAATGCTATAAGCTTCTGAAAGAACAGGGCATCCCCTGCGAACGCATTTACAAGATGTATGAAGGCGGCCGCCCCAATATCGGCGATGGCATTGCCAATGGTGAAATTCAGCTGATTATTAATACACCGATTGGAAAAGAAAGTCTGCATGATGACAGCTATATCCGCAAGGCCGCTATCAAGCATAGAATCCCGTATATCACAACTATGGCTGCGGCTAAGGCAAGTGTAGAAGGCATTCGGGCTATCAAAGAAAACAAGCATTTTGGTGTGAAATCTCTCCAGTCACATCATGACGAGATTGTATAAATCAAGCCAATTATCCCCGGCTTATGCCGGGGAATTTCTGAAAGGAGCGTTTTTCATGAATCATATTCCAAAAGATCCGGAACAAAAAGAATCAAAACAGGAAATGCCAGAAGAAAAACGGAAAAATATGGATAAGATTCTTGATAATCTTACTTGTCTGTATGGTCCTCCGTCAGTATTTGGTATTTCTGATCAAAGCGAGAAAAAGCCAGTCATCAAAAGAAAGAAGGATGAGAAATGAAGAAAACCAAAAAAACAATGCTGATTGCAGCAGCATTTGCGGCGGCAATGTATCCGGCTGTTTGTGCGCATCACATGCCTGTTCAGGAATCCGCACATGATGCAGATATCTATTATTACTCCCCCACAGAAGGAAATTATACGGAAATGATCTCTCCTATTAATCATACTAATATTTTGAGTACAACCGGGGTTGTATTTCTGCAAAAATATCTTCTCCATCAGCAAAATATGACTTATGAACAATATGAACTTGCTGATTTGAATCATGATGAACGTGTAAATATTTATGATCTGATCTTATTAAAAAAGCAGGTATTGCAAAAAAATATTGATGTAAATCCTGTTGAGCCCACCACAGAAATAGAAACAGCTGTCCCAGTGTATGGGCCTCCTGAATATTTTGGCATAACAGAAAATGAAACAGAAGAACCAGAATCAGAAAATGCTGCTGAGATGGATGAGCCTTCTGAATATTTCGAGATCACCGAGCCGGAAACGGATGCACTTGAACCAGAAACTTATGATCCGGAAGAAGATCTCCCTGTTTGCGTGTATGGCCCTCCTGAATATTTTAACAAAAGTTAGCAAGGAATCCCCCACCTCTATAGGTAGGGGAGGAATTGCGTCCCACCTTCTTGACAAATGCTAAAAAATATAGTATACTAAACTTAGAGTTTTGGAGAGAATAACAGGGTGTTATCTCTCATGGTGTGCCTGTACTCCGATAGAGCGATAACCAAGCCGTGAGTACAGAGAATGACGAAAGGAGAACGGATTAGAGGTAATCATTCCTCTATGATAAGGGATTCTGACAGGTTATCCTCTCTATGTCACCAGGCGTACGCCGGTCGCTGTAGCCAGTCAGCAGTAAATCAGTGTGAAGTCGAGAAG
>DJXD01000039.1 GCA_002449585.1 Ruminococcus sp. UBA7013 | reverse complement strand
AATAACAGGGTGTTATCTCTCATGGTGTGCCTGTACTCCGATAGAGCGATAACCAAGCCGTGAGTACAGAGAGTAAAGAAAGGAGAATGGATTGGGGGTAATCATTCCGCCCATGATAAGGGATTCTGATAAGTTGACCTCTATGACCTGTAACCAATCAGGAATGAAAAGTGCAAAGTCAGTTTTGCCGACAAACTTATCATAAAACCGTGGGACACAAGGGATTAGCCTGTTTATGCTCAGTACACTGGTACTGTCGAGCAGGAACCGACTGCCCACTTTTGTGGGAGGAAGCCCCCGCCTCTTTAGGTGGGGGGAGGATGTCACCATGCTTGTATTCCAGAAAAAAGATTAAAAAAGTCCCCCTGCTGATGCAGGGGGCTTTTGCTATGGGGAAAATTATACAGTAAAGAGCAAATCTGTATAAGTTGGGAACGGCCATTCTTTGGAAGATACATTTGTTTCCAGTTCATCCGCCAGACAGCGCAAGGTCTGCATGGAAGAGAAAACATCAGAACGACAGAATTTTGCCATTGCTTCCGTATCTTCAATTCCCTGAGCTGCAATCACTTTCTTGTCAAGAACATCAACAGCATCAGAAATTCCGGAAGTCAGAGAGGAAATCTTAGAAGCATAGCCAATTTCATAGGCATTGTCAATGCCAAGTTCTTTTTTAGCAATGGCTGCATCACAAATATGCTTTGCGGCGGTAACTGCTGCCGGAAGGATCTGTTTTTTAGCCATATCCAGCATTGTCAGTGCTTCGATCAGAATGACTTTAGCATAATTCTCAAGTAAAATTTCTGTTCTGGATTCCAGCTCTGTTTTTGTGTAGACTCTGAATTTTTCAAAAATAGAAACATATTCCGGTCTGGTATAAAGCGGCACACAATCAACAGTAGAAACCAGATTGGGCAGGCCACGGCGTTTTGCTTCTGCAATCCATTCATCAGAATAGCCATTGCCATTGAAAATAATCTGCTTGTGTTCTTTGATTGTTCTGATCAGGAGATCTTTCAGAGCCTTTTCAAAATCATCTGCTTTTTCCAGCTCATCCGCAAATTGAGAAAGCTCTTCTGCCATGATTGTATTCATGATTGTATTTGTGCAGGAAATAGAATCAGCTGATCCAAGCATTCTGAATTCAAATTTATTACCAGTGAATGCAAACGGAGATGTTCTGTTTCTATCAGTAGTATCTTTTTTGAAATTAGGAAGCGCATCTACGCCAATATCAAATTCAGCAGTACTGGAAACATATTTTTTTCCGCTTTCAAGAGCTTCAATCACTTCTTCCAGTTCAGAGCCGATAAACATGGAGACGATAGCCGGAGGTGCTTCATTTGCCCCAAGACGGTGATCATTTCCGGCAGATGCAGCAGATAATCTCAACAGGGGAGCATATTCATGAACTGCCTTAATAATAGCACACAAGAATGTGAGGAACTGCATATTTTCCTGAGGAGTATCACCGGGATCAAGAAGATTTTGGCCATCATTGGAAGACATAGACCAGTTATTATGCTTACCTGAGCCATTAATGCCAGCAAAAGGCTTTTCATGAAGAAGGCAAACAAGACCATGTTTCAGAGCAATTTTTTTCATCAATTCCATAGTCAGCTGATTATGATCAGCGGCAATATTAGAAGTCGTAAAGACCGGAGCAAGCTCATGCTGAGAAGGAGCAACTTCATTATGTTTTGTCTTGGCATAGATGCCGAGTTTCCAAAGTTCTTTATCCAGATCTTTCATAAAATCAGAAACTCTCTGTTTGATATTGCCAAAATAATGATCTTCCAGTTCCTGCCCTTTGGGAGGTTTTGCGCCGAAGAGGGTACGGCCTGTAATAATAAGATCTTCTCTCTGATCATAATATTTTTTATCAATCAGGAAATATTCCTGTTCTGGACCTACGGTTGTGACAACTCTAGTAGCTTTGGTATTTCCAAATAATCTAAGAATGCGGAGCGCCTGTTCATTGACAGCTTCCATAGAACGCAGGAGCGGCGTTTTTTTATCCAGAATTTCGCCGGTATAGGAACAGAAAGCAGTCGGGATATACAAAGAATCATCTTTGATAAAAGCATCAGAAGTAGGATCCCATGCAGTGTAGCCTCTGGCCTCGAATGTAGCACGGAGACCGCCGGACGGGAAAGAAGAAGCATCTGGCTCGCCTTTGATTAATTCTTTGCCAGAAAATTCAAGAATGACTCTGCCATGTGGTGCAGGACTGATAAAAGCATCATGCTTTTCCGCAGTGACACCAGTCATAGGCTGAAACCAGTGTGTATAATGCGTAGCTCCTTTTTCAATTGCCCAATCTTTCATTGCATTGGCAACAACATCAGCAACTTCAGGGGAGAGAGCAGTACCAAATTGTTTCGTTCTGACAACAGCTTTATAGGCATATTTCGGCAGGCGTTCCCTCATGACTACATCACTAAAGACATTGCAGCCAAAGTATTCCGCTACATTATTGGAATTATTTCCCATTGAAAAGACCTCCTTGGAATAAATAAAAATACAATGGCGTTTCGGACAGGCAGGAAATCACAGCCATGTGATTGAACTCCTGTACATCCGGAACGCCATTGTTTCGCATGATTCAGTTTACATGCTTATTATAAGCCAAAAAAAAGATTTTGTCAAGCGATTTTCTGAAATTCGTGAATTTGACAGAAAAACGGGCTTGTCTTCTTAAAAAAATAAAGCAGAAAGCATAGATTGCTTTTGATTTCAGATTGCATAGATTCTAAATTCTGTGGCATACTGATAAAAATCAGGAAAGGAGCACAGAACATGGATCGAATTGCCAGCCCGTTGGAAAATGTACTCAATGGATATTATAAAAATGCAGAAATGGGCGCATCTGCCATTGCAAGCCTGCTGAATGCTGTGGAAGACAGAGGATTCCGGAAGGAATTATTTTATCAGCGTGATTATTATGAATATCAGAAAGCGGCAATTGCTTCACAAATGGCAGATCTTTGCCAGATTCCAGAAAAACAGGGAAAACTTGCGGAATTCTGGACAGCTGTCAGCATTCAGGCTCGGAAGCTCAAGGGCATGGATGTGCATGAAGCCGCTGAACTCATGGCAGAAGGGACAAATATGGGCATGATTCAGCTGCATCAAGTTATGAATCAGAATCCAGATATTCCGGAAGAAATCCGCAAACAGGGCAAAAAAATTATTTCTCACGAACGTGAATATCTGGACAGGATCACGCCATATTTATGATGAGGTGAATTTCATGAGTTCAGAAGAAGTGATTAAAATTTATATTCCCCGTCCGTCAGATCCGGAACGGCTGACAGCTTTGGCGCAGAGCAATGCACCTGTGCGGATTTATACGCCGTCCCCCCGGATCTGATCCGGGAGTTACTTATTTTTTTCATTTTCTTTCCGGCAGTTTTCACAGATGCCATATAAAACCGTTTTAGATTGGTCGATCTGAAAGCCATGATGTTCCAGAATATGAGATTCCAGCTCACAGAGATGTTCACAGGTGACATGATAAAGCGTTTCACACTGCATGCATTTGAGATGAAAATGTCTGTGGCATTCTTCTGAATGAGGAAGATATTCATAACATGCGCCGGTTCGGGTATCTATTGTATATTTTCGGATTGTGCCATCCGTTACAAGCTGATCAAGCTGGCGGTAAATAGTTGCTGTGCCGATGGAAATGCCGGATTGATTCATATGACGGGAAATTTCCTGTGCGGTTACATGCTCGCCGGGATGTGCAGTCAGATAATCAAGAATCTGTTCTTTTTGTTTGGTTTTATAATTCTGTTTCATCGCTCTTTCCTTTCTGCATGATCAGACAGTCAATTCTCAATCACTGGAGACCAATGTTCTTCATGATATATATCTGTGAAGCAGTAAGTAATGCTGATTTCACCATCACCCACCTCTGTATTGCTGACGATCATAGAATCTGTCACTGTCATGGAATCGCCAAGATAATAGCTATCCTGATATTCACCAGAGTAATAATAATAATCACAGAGAAAATCAAGTGTATCCCCTGGCTGTAATTCTGTCAGGCTTTTGGCAACGGTATCCGTTTCAGAAGCATAATCATAATCAGCCCCGGCAATATAACCTCTTGGATTGTTATTATCAAAGACAAGAATCAATTTCACTCTGTCACCGTTCAGCATGGCAGGGACATAACCTGTAATCGTATACTCTTCACCATTATCAACCGTATCCGTATGATAATAAGCAACAGGCTGGCCATTAATCGAAAGCCAAGTTTTATCTGTATCCGCAATCAGTGTACCTGTATCATTAAAACGATAGAGATTATCACGGCCAAGATCAATATACCCTGTACCATCATCATAGAACATATTAAGATCTATTTGTTGAATCATGTTCCATTGTGATTCTGGTAGCGTTATCGTATAATTACCATCAAGATCCTGTTCCCAGACCAGATTAGATGCATCAAAATAATTCATAGAAATATAAGCAGCAGCTTCTTCATCAGAAACAGAAGCATCTGACATGAAATCAATATTAGATTTATCCAGTCCGGTGATATTGCGGCCATCTGACAGGAATGTACCCAGCAGACTGCTGATCATGTCAATATTATCGGCACTCAGGAAAGAACTGCCCATATCCAGCAGGGAAGAAACCGGCGAACCTGTACCACCTGCGGCAACCTGTCCGGAAGTTTCGATTTTGGCAAATTCTTTGATACAGCTGCTATATTCTGCATCCATCCCGATTGCCTGATAAGTATTACATGCAGAATCTACATAAGAAGTTCTTTTATAAGGAAAATAAATCGAAACGCCATAAGCATTGGACATATTAGAAGAAGTGCGATTATATTTAACAGCATTCCGGATGGCTTCACTTAATGCCTGTCCTTCAGAAGTGCCAATATTCTGCGCCAGATGCACAAGATCCACCTGATCTATTTTAGAACTCTGTGCAAATTCTCTGGTATGATACCGTGCATCAGAAATTTCCTGATATTGCTGATCATGAATTTTCTGGCTGACAGATCTGGAAAATGCATTTAGATTAGATGGCACAGTGCAGGAAAATTCAGCCAGATCAATCACAGAGAGTGTTGTTTTCTGTCCTTGGCATTTTTTTGCGCATTCAGAAACAAAATCATCTGCGATTTTTTTGCCTATTTCTATCGTAGGCATAGACGTGTTCTGACTTAATTCATTCAGCCAGCGAGTATAATACCAGCCAATTCCTGGCTCTGTTTCTTCTGATGCAATCATATAATCTGCATAATCATCCAGCATGAGAGCGGTTTCTGCTGTAGCCATCAGGCAAGCATCAAAGCCGATAAAATCAAATTTAACACCTCCGGCTTTGAGAGCCTGATCAATGCCAGCCAGAGACATAGAACCGCCGGAAGCATATTTTTCATCATAGCCATAACCGCTGACAGAACCGCCGCCATGATCCCATAAAATCAATTCATTGCGATTAGCTGGAAAATTAGTATTGCAATACTGAATAAAATCAGAAAGGGTCTGCGGATCAGTCATTCGTTTTGCGCCATCATTGTCAACAAGTACTTTCAGACCGCCGTTTGTGACCTGATAAATCTGATTATTAGCTGAACTGATTCCAGAAGTTTTCCAGCCATTACAGCCACCGGTATAGACAATAATATTAATATTACTTCCAAAATTGGAACTTGCCATTTCCTGCATATCAGAGGAAGCCATGCCATATTTTGATTCCAGATCTGTACCACACATATAAATCATCAATGTGATCGTATCGGCATTATTTCCTGCAATGCTGGTATATTTTGCCCGTGCGCCTTCTGCAACAGAAGTATTCGCATCTTCCTCAGAGGGTGCAAAATAATTTGATGCAGTAGAATTATTAGAACTGGAAAAATCCAGATCAACCGGACTGCCATTTCCTCCGAATAACATTCCTAAGATGACAATAATAAGGGCAGATACTCCCCCTCCGGCAATGGCTTTTGATCCGCCTTTTTGCGAAGAACCTCGGCCGCCGCCAACAGCTCCGCCTCCAAGCCCATTGCCACGCCTGTGAACACCATTTCCGCCCGAAGTTGTATATTTATCTCTGGAGCGTGGTCTTTTATTATCCATAGAAACCTCCTAATCATAGTAATTTATTTTTGCTTTCTTTCAGTATACACGATTTTTATGAGAATGTCAAGGTTTGGGACAAAAATTGAACATGTTTTTATTTCTTTCTATGAAAATATCAATAAGCAATTGACAAATATAAAACAGTGTGTTATAATTAAAATTAGCGTTTTTCCGGATTTTCAGTATATTTCCGAAAAATCAGCATCTCATAAATATCAATTATTTCGAAGTAAGGAGTTAAAAAAATGAAGCCTGTACTCACTGAGGAAAACAGAGCACGTCTTTTATCTGTCAAGGCCTTTTTTGCAAGATGTGGGATTCCTGATATGTTCATGTGCCGGTTTGTTGGCCTATATTTCATCATATCCGGGATTATTTTGCAAATACAGAGAAAAGAACATGTGCATTCTGTGAATCACTGGAAAGATTATATCAAGGCCATGCCCACGGGAAAAGCCATTGCCGGGTTTGTGCTGGGATTTATCGCACTAACGGCAATCTATTATTTTATTCCTAAGAAATTCAAAATCATTGATCAGATTTTATTATTTGGTGGGACAATGTTCTTTTCCCTGTCCCTGATGTGGCGGAATGATAATTATTATTTGGCAATCGGTGTTTCTATGATTGCGGCCGTATTTATTAGCTATCTGATGGGAAAAGTTTCCCATGAAAAACTTGAAAATTTTCCTGAAAAGCCTACAGTGGTTATTATCTTTTCACTAATGGCGATTGTCTTAATGTTTGTTGCATTGATGTCTGTGTATCGTCATAAAGTATTTGGAAGTTCTACGTATGATTTCGGCATCTTTGCACAGATGTTTTATTCTATGAAAGAGCATTTCACGGCTGTTACAACCTGCGAACGTGATAAATTTCTATCACATTTCAATGTTCATGCTTCTTTTATTTATTACTTGCTTCTGCCAGTGTATGCACTCGTTCCCAAAGAGGAAACCCTTCTCGTTTCACAGGCTGTACTTGTGATTTCAGGTGTGATTCCGCTGTATCTGATTGTAAAAAACAGGGGCTTTAATGGAGCTATCCGGATTGCCGCCTGTGTGGTTTATATTTTCTATGGCGGTTTGGTTGCTCCATGCTTTTATGATTATCATGAAAATTCTTTCCTGCCTACCCTTCTGATGTGGCTTATGTATGCAGTCGACCGGAAAAAATATATTTTATTTTATATCATGTCTGCATTGACCTGCATTGTTAAAGAAGATGCGCCATTATATGTAATCTGCATCAGTCTCTATGTCCTGATTGAAGAAAACGGCTGGAAACGTTTGCATGGATTGATCATGATGGGGATTTCCGGAATTTATTTTATTTTAATTAATAAATGGCTCGGAGAATATGGCGATGGTGAAATGATGGCTTCCACACGTTTTGGCAATCTGACGCTTGAAAAAGGTGACAGCCTGATGAGTATCGTCAGCAATGTGCTGAAAGATCCCGGCTATTTCTTCAGCCTGCTGATTCAAGAAAGAAGCTTGATGTTCTTCTTTCAGATTATGTTTTCTCTGATGTTCCTGCCTTTCATGACTAGAAAATTACAGAGATATTTGCTCATGATTCCTTTTATTATCATGAATCTGGTAGTCGGAACATCTTATGCCTATGCCGCACAGCTGGGCTATCAATATATTTTTGGCCCTTCCTGTCTGCTGATTTATCTGGCTATTGTGAATGCTTCGGAACTGGAACATGAACGCCGGAATACGCTTATGACAACAGCATCCGTTGTATGTGTGATTACTGCTTTCTGCCTGATTTCCGGAAGAATCAGCGGCTATGAGAGTTACAAGAAACGGGAAGATTATTGGCGGCATCTGGAAGAATGCCTTGATCGTGTGCCGCAGGATGCAAGAGTGATTGTAAATACTTGGTTTTTGCCCCATCTCGCTGACCGGGAAGAAGTCTATATTTTTGATAAGAATGATTTCACAACAAATCCTGATGTGCAGTCGGATTATTTTGGCGATATTGCCACAGGTCTGAAAGATATGAATCGTTATGATTTCTATGTCTTGAGTACTGGTGATGAAAATACAGAAATCGCTATTCCGTATTTGCAAGAAGGCGGCTTCCGCTGTGTGGATGGAACAGAAGATTATATTTTAATGTTCGCTAGTGCGGAATGGCTGGCCGCTCATCCGGATTATGAACAAACTCACCCGGATTTGCTCACTCCAGAATAATGCTATGATCGAATGCATAATTATTGGCCTAGGCGGTTTTCTAGGCTCTGTATGCCGATATTTGATCGGCCTTATCCCTGTAAAAGAAACAACAATATTTCCTGTAAAAACATTCATGATTAATATTCTGGGTGCGTTTCTGATTGGAATGATTTCAGCTATCACAGCAAAGCATTCCAGCATTAACCCTAGATTGATCTTATTTTTGAAAACTGGCATCTGCGGAGGATTTACCACATTTTCGACATTTGCATTAGAATCAGCAAATCTATTTCAGGCAGGTCATAGCCGGATAGCTATGATCTATATGACAGCAAGCATGATGGCAGGTATATTTGCAATATTTATATCTCAAAAGCTGCTCCGTAGTTAAAAAAAGAAATATTTTTCCGCCAGGTCTTTACAAATCTGAATTTTTGTTGTATAATAAAAAGGGAAGTTTTCCCCTAAAGTATTATTATCAGGAGGATTTTATGATGACAATTACTTGTCTTGATCTCGAAGGTGTTCTTGTTCCTGAAATCTGGATTGCATTCGCCGAAGCCAGCGGTATCCCGGAACTGAGAAAGACAACCCGTGATGAACCAGATTATAACAAGCTGATGAATTATAGACTTGCCATTCTCAAAGAACATGGTCTTGGTCTGAAAGAAATTCAGGAAACCATTGCAAAGATTGATCCTATGCCGGGCGCAAAAGAATTTTTAGATGAACTGCGTTCCCTGTGTCAGGTGATCATCATCAGTGATACATTTACACAGTTCGCACAGCCGCTGATGAAAAAATTGGGCTGGCCGACAATCTTCTGCAATACGCTCGAAGTCGCTGAAAATGGCGAAATTACGGGATTTAAAATGCGCTGTGAAAAATCTAAGCTGACCACTGTGAAGGCACTCCAATCTATTGGCTTTGAAACAATCGCAAGCGGTGATAGCTATAATGATTTGGGCATGATTCAGGCAAGCAAAGCCGGATTCTTATTTAAAAGCACGGAACAGATCAAAGCAGATCATCCTGAACTCCCGGCCTTTGAAACTTATGATGAACTGATGCAGGCAATTAAACAGGCTCTGTAATTATCAAAAACAATGGCACTGTACTTTGTGCAGTGCCGTTTTTCTATCATGGGAGGAATCAGAATGCGAAATCAGATTTTAAAATATGCAAAAGAAAAATATCAGTCAGATCCGGAATATCTTTGGAAAAATACACCTGATGCCTGTATTTTAAGGCACTCTGAAAATCAGAAATGGTATGCGCTCATGATGGAGATCAGCCCCGATAAATTAGGATTATCGGGAAACAATCCGATTCAGATCATGAATCTGAAATGTGATCCCCTCATGCTTGGTTCATTTTTGCAAATGCCGGGATATTTCCGAGCCTATCACATGAATAAAAATCATTGGATGACTGTTCTGCTAGATGGATCAATAAAAGAAAATCAGCTGTTTCAGCTTCTGGATATGAGTTATCAGTTAACAACTTCTTGAAAGGATGATATTATGCACGGAAAAATCATAGTCATTGAAGGGCTGGACGGATGCGGAAAAACCACTCAAGTGGATCTATTAAAGAAAACTTTGACAGACTGTCGTTTTCTGACATTTCCAAATTATGAATCACCTGCCGGAGAAATTATTCAGGAATATCTTTCCGGAAAATTTTCAGAACCTGACAGGATCAAAAGCGCATATTCCGCCAGCAGTTTTTATGCGATTGACAGATATATTAGCTATCGAAAAGACTGGCGTGTTGATTATGAACAAGGGAAAAATATTATCTCCGCAAGATATACTACTTCTAATGCTATTTATCAGATGACAAAATTAAACCCGGATCAATGGGAAAATTATTGCCATTGGCTTTATGATTTTGAATATCAGAAATTGGGCATTCCTCAGCCGGATGAAATTATTTTTCTGGATGTTCCTGTTGCAATATCACAGAAATTATTATCCGCTCGCTATCAGGGAGATGAACAGAAAAAAGATATTCATGAAGCAGATCCCCGTTATTTACAGCATTGTCATGATGCGGCCATGTATGCCGGAAGTATCGGCAAATCATGGAAATTTCTCAGCTGCTGTGAAAATAATCACATGAAATCTATTGATCAGATTCAAGAGGAACTGCTTCTGATAATCCGGAATATAATCCAGAGTAATCCATAAATCACAGGCTGATGCAAAGCATAAATTTCAAGTGCATGTCTGCCGATCAGATTCAGAAAAGAAATGCCGTTCCATCTAATAGATAAAATCTTTTTTCCCCATGCCTGATAAATAAAAAAGCCTGTCAAAAATAAAAATATCCATGGGAGCAGAGAAAAATAGTCTGTCGAATAAAAGCGATCAAACGGAAAGCCAAAATATGCCGTCAGATAATCATGATACAGCCAATCAGGAAGCTTGATCCAGCTATATTTAAAAAATCCTAAATATCTGGAATTGATATGCTTTGTAAATGCAAATAATAGAAAATGAATGATCAATCCCGGTATTGCCGGGATTTTCTGCGCCTTTTCCCGGATGCCTGCCATGATTAACATACATGATCCGATCAAGGTCAATACACCAAATATAATCAGATTTTCCGGCATGAATAACGCTGTAATCAGCGTAATCAGTGCGCCTAATCCAAATACCATGCTCCCCCGGCGAAGCAGATGCCGGCTCATTCCTGCACAGAAACCGGATAATAAAATAAAACTCCAGCATATGCATTGCTGCCAGAGATATGCCCCTGTCCCATGATACCAATTACAGCTTACATCAAATAGATAGACAAGATCCCACATTGCATGAAACAAGATCATATTGATCACAGTCAGCCCCCGGATGCTGTCTAATAAATGACATCTGTCTGTGATAGGCTTGGTTTGCAATAATTCTTTCACGTTCATAGAAATCCCCCTTTCAGCAGATTTAAAAAAATATGCTTGACAAATTCTATTTAATATGCTATATTGAATAGTAATCAATATATCATTTACATTGGATAGGGTGTGACTGAAATGAAAAAAGATGATGCTGTATTATCAGAAAAACAAGCTGCCGATCAGATGGCGGCCGTTGGTGTGATCGGGAATGTCTTTCTTGCTGTTTTCAAATTCATTGCTGGAACGCTTGGTCATTCAGCGGCAATGCTTTCTGATGCCGTACATACATTATCTGATGTACTGGCAACAGGTATTGCCTATATTGGTGTTTCCATTTCCCGAAAAGAAGCGGATCATGAACATCCTTATGGACATGAAAGATTTGAATGTGTTGCTTCTATTTTATTATCTGTCATACTTTTTGCGACAGGAATCGGGATCGGATGCAATTGTATTCATACGATTGCAGATAAAAGTTATCAGGAGCAGGCTGTTCCTTCCATGCTTGCGGCGGCGGCCGCTGTTGTATCTATCGCAGTAAAAGAATGCATGTTCTGGTATACTATGTATTATGCCAATCAATTAAAATCCGGCGCATTCAAGGCAGATGCCTGGCATCATCGCTCAGATGCATTATCTTCCATTGGCGCACTTTTTGGAATTATCGGCGCAAGACATGGCTTTCCGATTCTGGATCAGATCGCCAGCATTATCATCTGCATGATTATTCTTTTTGTAGCAATCGGCATTTTCAAAGATGCGATTGAAAAAATGTTAGATACTTCCTGCGATGAAAATTTTGAAAATGAACTGAAAGATTTTGTGATCCATTTTTCTGAATCTATTGGGCAGGCCATCGGGATTGATCTAATCAAAACCAGAAAATTCGGTGAAAAAATTTATGCAGAAATGGAAATTAATATAGATGGCAATCTGCTTTTAAAAGAAGCACATGACATTGCTGAAAATCTGCATGATGCAATCGAGAGAAAATATCCTGATATTAAACATGTGATGATACATGTAAATCCTGCCGGATATCATTATGATCTTCCACCGCTTCCGCATGAAAAAAGAAAAATTCAATAAATGCAGAATACTGACATTTATTGAATTCTTACAAAATGGAGCATACGGGGTTCGAACCCGTGACCTCTACACTGCCAGTGTAACGCGCTCCCAGCTGCGCTAATGCCCCATGAACAATATTATTATAACAGAAAAATTTGTATTTGTCAAGAGAAAACGGAAAAAAATATTGACTTTTTTTCTGAAATCAGATAAAATATAATAAAGAACATATCCGCATTTATTAAAAAAGGAGCTTGATTTTTATGAAATATTTGGATTCACCAGAGGGAACTTTAGTCGAACTTTTAGCTGATCAGCTGGAAAAACATACTCTCGGAGATATGATTAATATCGAAATGCCTACCATGGGCGGTAAATATTGCTGGGATACTGTGGCTGAACAAAATGGCCTTCGCTTACAGGTAAATAAATTCTTTGGCAATGCCAGAATTTTAGATGAATATAATATCCGAAGAGCTTGGGGCTCACGCTCTGCCATGGAGGAAAAATTAAAACGCATGACCGCAGAAAATTTTTTACAGCCAGGAGATATTATTGGAACAAAACGCAGCGGCGGCGTTTATGAACATTATGCTGTCTATATCGGTGATGATAAAGTCATTCATTATGCCGCTGAAAATGGTGATTTCAACGGAACAATCAGCGTACATGAAGCACCTATAAAACATTTTCTCCGGGATAATCCTACATTCTTTGTGATTAATTTTCCTGATGCCAATGGCCGCTTTGAAAAAATTTATTCTAACGGCAGTGCAGAAGATTTATTTTCCCGTGTGTCAGATACAGCCGATCTTAGACAGCTGCTGACGGATTGCCCAGATTATCATTTATATACCCCTGAGGAAACCATTCAACGGGCAAAAAGCCGCCTCGGCGAAACAAAGTATGATCTCGCTTTGAATAACTGCGAACACTTCGCTTTCTGGTGTAAAACAGGCCTGTCAGATTCCCATCAGGTGGATAATGTCATCAATGCCATAAACGGCGCACATACTGTGCTGACAGCAATTTCTGACATCATTAATAATAATTAATAGCAGAAAAGCCGCTAAAAAGCGGCTTTCTGCTATATTTAGGAGAGATTAAAAGAGGATGGCTGCTGTAAACTGCTGATTTTTAGAATCAATCTCCAGCCGGAAGCCATTGATTTCAGCGGCATTCTGTGCAATGGATAATCCTAAGCCGGAACTATTTTTATCACTTCTGGCTTCATCGCCTTTAACAAATGGAAGTAATAAGCATTTTGTTTCAACAGGTGCAATGATTTCATTGCTGATGCTGAATTTCTTTTTATTGATTATGATCTTGATCTCACTGCCCGGAACGGCATATTTCACAGCATTGGAAAGCAGATTATCAATGCATGTTCTGATCATGTCCGGATTCGCTGCAATTTGTGCATCCCCTTCAAGATGAAGACGGAAACCGCATTCATCAAGCCGGGGCTGATAGCGATGAATGATTTGTTCTGTCAGATCATGCAGATTGACTTTTGATTTTTTCAATGTGCTGATCTCCTGAATCTGATTCAGCTCTAATGTTTTATTGATGAGCATATCTGTATAGCCCACGCTTTCAAGAATAGATTCCAGATACTTCCGGGGCTGGTCTTCCATTCTGTAGGAAGTGAGGAGATTTTCCGCATAGCCATTGATTGCCATCAAGGGCGTTTTGAGATCATGTGCCAAATTATTTGTCAATGTCCGCTGATAATCTTCAAACTGATAATTTAATTGATTGATCTTATTTTTATGCAGACTCCAGAAAAGATTAATCAGAATCATGCACAGGAAGAAAATATAAATAGCTTTGAAAAATATAGCTTTATTTTCCGGATTCCAAACATCCACCTGATAGGCCATTTTAAGATAAGCTTTTTGACCATCAACCCATACAGGCGCACTGCATGAAAATCGCCTTGTTGACAAATTGACATCCTCTGTTGAGAAATATTGACCTTTCACATGAAAATACAGATTTGATGAAGCGACAGCATCAAAATTCTTTGTTCCCCAGAAATTAGCCATTATGCCATAAGGAACATTTTCACCTATAGATGAATTCAATGTAACCAGTTCATAATCATCATTCTGGAAATCACAGGTGACTGCTTTTGTTTCTATCACATCTGGCTCTTTCCATGGATCATTCTTATCATGATGATAAATCTGCAATTCTGCCTGATGCGGTACAAATCTATGATTTTTCTTATCTACATAAGCACTTTGGAGCTGTAAACGGACATAATCATTGACTGGATCAATTCCAGCATTTAATTTTTGATATTCCTGATAAATTTCCGGGATTTCTTCTGTCTCGCATGTATACCAGCCATTTTCCGGATGTACTTCACTTAAACTATCTGCTTTTATAAATTTTATAACCATTCCAAGCCGTTCTTTGCTGGAATATAAAATAGTTCCATTTTCATCCTCAATTGTAGATACTGCAAAGCTGTTTTCATTGTAATCTTCAATAATAAATGATGTGTGCAGGCTCATATAGCCGTTAAGTGTCTGTGAGAAAGCATTGATTTCTCCGGCTTCTCTCTTGGAAATCATTGATAAAAATTCTGCTTCCCTTTGCATCATGCTACTTTCGATATTCTTAAAAGTTGACTGAGCTACAACTTCAAACAGCACTCCGCTGAAAATCGCTGTTGCAATCACAGACGTAATCAGGCCTTTTGCAAATAATTTCAGAAATGTGGTTCTTTTCGGCCTTGTATAGATTTTCTGATTTCTCATAACAATCACTCCTTTGTGAGTTTGTATCCCCTCCCGACAAGTGTTTTGATCTGCTTTCCAGCACTGCCGAGGGCTTTTCTTAATTTCTTGATGTGATTATCGACGACTCGATCCGTACCGAAATAATCATAGCCCCAGATTCGATTTAATAAAGTCTCCCGATCAATGACCCAATTTTCATGTTCCATTAGATATTTCAGAATAGCAAATTCCTTCGGCGGCAGTTCGATCTCCTGATCATTGACAAAACAGCGCAGCATTCTGGTATCAAGGCGGATCTGACCGCATTCAACAGCTGTATTCATGACTGTTCCATGGAAACGTCTAAGCAGTGCTTCACATTTGGCATAGAGCGCAGTCAGGGAGAAAGGCTTGATGATATAATCATCACAACCCAGATCATAACCATAGAGAATATCTTCCTCTCTTCCACGGGCAGTAATAAAGATCAGGGGAATATCACTAATTTTCCGGAAATTTCGGCATATGGTAAACCCATCCATATTGGGAAGCATAATATCCAGCAAAATCAGATCATAAACAGAAGCATCTGCTTCCAGAGCTTTTGCCCCATCATGAATAGCAATAATTTCCGCTCCTTTATTGCTGAAATAATCTATGATCACTTCACAGATCTGCAAATCATCCTCAATCAATAATATTTTCATGTAAGAAGCTCCTTTACTTGATATTTTCAGTATACCATGGACATATATCTTTTCTATATCCTTTTTTTATTTTTTCATACAAAAAATCCCCCATTTTCATGGAGGATTTTCTGACTATTTCCGAACATAAAATTTCTTCCAGCTCTGCAAAGCTTCCTGATAATCATTTCCAAACCGCTTCCGAATAATAAAATTGCCATTATCCCACAATGCTTTGAATTTCTTCTCACTCTTGCATGAATAAAAGCGATAATCACAGATATTCCAACTACAATATAATTTTTTATATCCGGCTTTTCCTCCAGAAATTCCTAGATAGCGTCTAACTGCATGATTTGCAAATGTTTTCGGTTTCTGACAATCTTTTGAAGTTCGTGCATGATCTTTGCAAATTGGAAATTTTTTATAGCTTCTGCTCATCACATCACCTCAAAAACAAAACCGCTGATTGGATTCAGCGGTTTTTGAAGCGTGGGCCATCGGGGACTCGAACCCAGGACCATCCGGTTATGAGCCGGGAGCTCTAACCAACTGAGCTAATGGCCCATCATTTCAGATATGACAAAAGAGCGGAAAACCGCTCTTTCAATTATGTCAGCACTTATCTAAATTCCCAGGCCGTCACCAGCCAAGTATTTTCGACGTAAGAGAGCTTAACTTCCGTGTTCGGAATGGGAACGGGTGGAACCTCTCTGCAATCAGCACTGACTCAACA
This sequence comes from Ruminococcus sp. UBA7013, assembly GCA_002449585.1. GTDB lineage: Bacteria > Bacillota > Clostridia > Oscillospirales > Ruminococcaceae > UBA3855. Next base: position 238 of record DJXD01000039.1, on the reverse strand, counting down.
GAATAAATCACAAATCCAAAATAGTGAACGCTTTCTTACAAATCAGGAAAAGTGTTCGATCGATTAGTATTCGCTGGCTGAACATGTCACCATGCTTACACCTTGAACCTATCAACCTCGTAGTCTACAAGGGATCTTACTCATAAGAGGGGAAATCTTATCTTGAGGATGGCTTCACGCTTAGATGCTTTCAGCGTTTATCCAATCCGCACTTAGCTGCCCAGCTGTGCCACTGGCG
>DJXD01000062.1 GCA_002449585.1 Ruminococcus sp. UBA7013 | reverse complement strand
TTTCTTGCTAACCTTTGATAAAAAACCATCTTCATGATATTTGGCAATTTCAGTATCTGCATCAGATTCTGAATCAGGATCACATCTGATCAAAAACGTAAGCTGTGCCTGATAAGGCAATTCTGTATGTACTGCAATTCCATGATCGACATCACTGCATCCGGTGAGAATGCATGTCAGCATCAGCAGGAAACATAATTTGATCCATCGCTTTTTAATCATTGCTTATAAGAATTAATAATCCTAACAATAATATCATGCAAAGATTCCACTTCATAATCTCCAATAATCGGCTCAAGATGAGAACCACCAATGCCAGAATCATCCGTCAGGAAAACATAACTGCCATTTGTGCAGATGGCCAATGCACGGCCGAAAATTTCCGTTTCCCGTGATCCATTGGAAGAAACAACCGGGATCAGATGAATCCCTTTTGCAGAAGCTTCTGCCATAATTTCCTGAAATTCTGTATCAGCATGAGGGGGAGCATCATAAATCAGAAATGCGATTTTAACAGATTCTTCATTCCAACCGCCCTCGAAAATAGATTCTTTCAAAGCCTGATAAACGGCTTCGGGCTCATCACCGCCACCGGATGCCGATTCTTCATTGAGCTTATTCTTGATCGCCTGTGTATCTGCTGTAAAGCCGGAGAAATTAGTCACATAAATATCGCCTTCATCTTTGTAGAAATTAACGGCATAGAGGGTATTTTCGTCTCCGACTTCTTCCGTGATGGCACTGAAATCACTTTGCAGGAACAGCATTTCATCGCCCATAGAACCGGTAGTATCTACAATAAACATGATCTGCGTATCATGATATAATTTCTGTTCTGCATCAAGAGTGATCACAGTTTCTCTATCAGAAGCTAATGCATTTCCTTGTTCATCTGTTTCAGCAGATGTGATTTCTGTTGTCTGAGAAAGATCGCCTTGAGAAGCAGTGATTTTTGTACCCTGGCCATTCATTTCGAAAACATACGCTTTTCCGGCCTTATCGGTGATAGAAGTCCATAAGATCTGGGAATCATCTTCCAGAGATACGGTGACATTTGGGAGGGGCGTGCCGGATGCATCTGTAACAGTGACAGCGATTCTCTGAGTGGGATCAATTCCGAAACTTGGGAATGCAATCAGCCCTGTATTGACCAGATTGGAGAAAAATCCCCAATTATCATGATCATTCCATTGGCCAGCGGTAAGCATTCCAACGGAGGGGGTAATTTCCGGATCAGGATCAATGGGATCTGGTTCAATGATAATATCATCATCGGGGGCATCTTCGGCATAAGCGGGGGCATTATAAGCGACATCTGCACCGCTGGGGGAAAAAGCAGGGGTAGCACTATCGCCGGCACTACTAGGGGAAAAAGAAGGTTTCACACTATCACCGGCAACAGATTTAACATCATCAGCGGAAAACTCATAAATCGCTTCCCCCATGATATCAGCAGGGGCAGCATCATCCATTGCACCGCCGTCATCTGCTACGGCAGGGGCAGGAGCGGCATCTTGTGCGATAGCTGGGGCAGGGGCTTCGGCGGTATTTATCATTTCGCTTGATCCGCCGCATGCGGTATAAGCCAGCATTGTCAGCACAGATGTGAATAATAATAATAATTTCATTTTTCTCATAAGAAAAACTCCTTTCTGATTTTAGCGTTCTGCTTTTTATACGCATGCAATGCTAATATTTATGGAGGAATACTGCACAAAGTTTTTATTTATTTTTTGTATAATATCTACAAAGAAATCCCACAGTGTCACACATGTGGGATTTTGGATTAAAAACAAATGATTAATAGATATACATCATCTTCTGCGGAATAATACATTGTGCCTTTTTCTTTTATGACATCAATCTCAAAAATAGCATTATTTTCAAATAATTCATAGCGTGCCTGCTGATAGGCTTCCGGAGAGGAAAACATGATTTCGGCTTGATGATGATCCGCATTTTTCTGGATGATTTCAGAAATCTGTGCAAGGGAATACTCTGTCAGATAAGATTGATTCTTGACAAAATAATTTTCTTCCAGAGAATTGCAGACGGGAACGAAATAATTTTTATCTTCCAGGGTTCTGCTTCGGAATAAGATTTCATCATTGATGAGAAAATAAGAATGGCTCAAAGAGGAAATATCAGATGCATTTTGACATACAGGATCATCCCAAGTGACATCAATCCAGTAATAATTTCCATTTAGAAAAATATAATTCCAAGCATGAGAGCCATTGGCATCCCCGGAACAGATACCGCAGTCGAATCCTAATTTTTGCATGATCATCTGGAAGGCTTTGGAATATCCTAAACAGACAGCATTATGATTGATCAGACAGCCATAAGCCGTATGACTGATTCCGGGGATAGTAGCCTGTGCGCCTTCTTGATCATAATCTGTATGTGTGATGAGATAATCATGAACAAATAGGATTTTATCATAATCGCTGATGCCTTCGGGGATCTGACGGATCACAGATTGTGCTTCATTTTCGATTTGTTCGGCCATTCCGGGAAGATCAGCGGAAGCCATTCCGGAGGGGAGATGAAATTCGATCTCTGTTTTTTCAGATCCATAAGTTGCCATATAATCATTTAGCCAGAAAAATTCGGGATGCTCTGCTTGCAAGCGACGGATGACGTTTTGAATTTCTTCTTTCTGCATTTTTTTAGGAATGATAATAGGATTATGATATTGATTACATTCTGCAACGAGCTGTTGATAAATATCATCTTCCAGATCCTGTAAGATGGTTTCCGGTTCTGTGGGAGGATCTGTAGGGGGATCGGTTTGCATTTCGGTTTCCTGTATGTTGGGGACGGTTTCTGACATCGGAATTGCAGAAATATTAGATTCTGTTGTAACAGGCTGATCCAGAAAAATATATTCTTCCTGATTTCCAGAGAAATGATCCGGGAAAAGGACAATCTTCCATTCTCCATCAAATAAAGCAAGATCAAAATCTGCATTCATAGAAAGTGCAGATTGATCCAATGGCTTATTAGGATAAGTATAATAAATCGTAGAATGCAACGTCACTTTTTCAGATGAGCGAGTTTCTTTTGAATTTACCACAATGGAAACTTGTGGGGGATTATCAGAAAAAAGTTCATTTACAGCGAAATAAGATAATGTTCCGCCGATAGAAAGCAGTTGTTGCAATTTTTTTCTGTCATCAAATGTGATCCAGCTAGTGGCTTGCATAATGATTTCATAAGTATTTTGAACAGAGGGCTCAAAACAGGCAACAATGCCATCAAGATCATATGTATTAATCGCAAATGCAAGTTGATCCAGAGTATCCTCCGGCTCATAAGAACAGGCACAGCAGAGAAATAATGTAATACCGCTCATAATAGCAGCTGTTAATTTATGCTTCATGAATACAACCCTCACTTTCTTAATCATATTCTATCAGAAAGCCCATATTGCTATCTTTATAATTCACATGACTTCCAGGAGCGTCATTTAATGACCATACCCCATTGACTTTGAATAGAAATACATAAGGTTCAATAATAAATTCATCTTCTTCGGTTCTATCATAGCCAGAGGGCTCACGAATGCCATTTTTAGCATTATAATACCAGATTTCCTTTGTATTCTCAAGATAATCCGCAGTCGTGCCATCATACCATTTTAGGGTAACGGTATCATACATAGAATCATAATAAGATTTTGCACCGATCCATAAATATTTTAAATCTGTTTTAGAAATGGCTTTCATAATCGCTGACCAATCATCATCAGAATAGATAGTTGCAAGATGGCCGCCATTTTGTTCACACCACATTTCGGCCTCTTCCCAAGTATATTTTTTTCTGACCACTTCATATGATTTTTCAGCTGTCACGATCGGAATGGTTGTTGTCACTGGGGGAACGGTGACAACAGGAACAGTCACCATTGTAGAAATATATGCGGTTGTAGCTGGGGGTGTTGTGGTGGTGATCACTTTCTCTGTTTCTGTGGGGGGAATATAAACATCTATTTGTGATCTATTTGTGATTTCTTCTGTCTGGATCTGCGTAGAAGGCGTACTTTCCAGCACGGCAGGAGGATCAGAATTAGAAGCACCTCTTCCGGGATTTCCGCCATTCAGGACAGAAACCAGAATACTGCCAAGGATCACCACGCCTGCGATCAATGCGCCCAGAATTAGAAAAATCGTAATCTGTCTTCTTTTTTTCCAGCCTTCCCATGATGCCTGAATTTCTGTTTCGGTTTTAGAAATTTGATGTTTCAGATCTTTGGATTTCTGATTCACCTGTTTTGTCAGCATCAAAATTTGTTCTTCTTCTTCCTGAATGGCTTCTTGCTGACGGCTCACCCATATCTCAAATTGTTCTGGATTTCCGGAAACGGCAAATCTTGCCTTATCGGCTTCAAAATCTTTTTTATGCTTTTCAGCTTTTCTTTTCCAGGCATCAATTTCTTTTCTTGTGCGTTTGATTGTCGTCTGTTCCTGTCTCAGCTCTGTGATTTTTTCTGCAATTTTCTGCTGTTCCTTTGGCGGAAGAGATTCACTTTCTAATTCACTGATCTGATGTATCATTTCAATTTCATCTTTGCAGGCATCAATTTCCTGCTCCAGAACTTTTGCTTTATCCTCGATTTGATCTATATTCTGCCGAAATTCTGCATAATGATTCTGAATATTTTGCTTTTCCTGTGCGATCTGATCTAATATTTCTTGTCCTGCGGTTTCAGGCAATGTATTTTCAAAATCTCGTATTATTGATTCATAATCCTGTTCTGCGATCCGTTTCTGTTCGATCCCAGCTCTTTCAATCGAAATTTCCTCTGCTGATTTCTCCAATGCCGCAATCTGCTGTAAAAAATCATTTTTTTCTTTTGCAGGGAGCGGAATATTTCGGAGTGCCCTTGCTTTTTTCACTTCCTGATCTGTGGGATTTGATCCGGGAACTTGAGCCGGGGGCTTTCTCACAGGAAAGACAATTGCATGTGCCGGAATGATCCCGGCTTTGCTTTCCTGCTTGAATTCCATAATATTCTCACAATTGCAAAGATTTTTTACATTGGTATTAGGCCGGATTCCAAAAACCTGTACATGCAGACTATCTCTATCCTGACCATATCCATTAGAAATATCATTGCTAAAGGGTGCGCCCTCTGTCACCATGAGAATACTGCATTGCAAATCCAGCCCCGGCGCACTATTCCGGATTTCACGGAAATCATCAAAAATCATTTGAAAAGGATTGCTTGTATAATACTGATTGATCGTCTGAATAGAAGCAACCGCTTCTTTGATCGCATCGGGCTGATTACTTAATTTCTTCCCTGCGATATTCATGAATTGTTCCGGCGCACTCCCAAATGTGATAATCCCAAAAAAAGTATGCGCCATATTTCCGATCACTTGCGGACTGAGAAAATTCATAATCACATCGCAGTCAGAAGATAATTTTTCAGGTGATAGGCTAGTATCAATCAGCAAATAGATCAATGCAAGCTGATCTGTCACATTTCCAAAAGCGGTATCATAGGCAGATACAATTTCCTGTTGTCTCTGTGTCAGCGTTGTTGAAACTTCCATTCTTACATCATTATTAGATAATACTTCTTCCATGGAGAGAAATTTTTTCTTCATATCCACAAGGAGCTCTTTTGATTGAGGATTATAATAAAAATGCAGTTTCAATATAGAATAATGTCCCCGGAATAGCTCGCAGTTTCTGACAGTCACTTTAATATATTTCTGACTGCTGTTTCCTTCTGTGAAGATCAGATAGAAAACAGCAGGATGATCCGGCGAAAGAATCGTAACAGATTTATCTTTACTGAATCGCTGAGCTCTGGAATCCAGAAGCATTGTTTTCACAAGCTCCTGATGATCAGTTTCCAGCATTTCCAGTTTCCAATCAGATGCACTGCTATTTATAATAAACATGCAATTTCCTCCATTTGTAAATGATCAATTAATCATGCCGTTTTCATATTTTCTGGTTACGTGGTTAAACATTGCAGGAGTACAGAATGTAGGAATTCCTGTTTCTCCTATATTGCGCTCAAATAAGGGATCATTGAAACTTTCAAAATCTTGTATATCTAAATAATTTGGGAAGATCCAATAATCACCATTAGAAGATTGTTCAATAATAAATTTCGCTGTTTCGTGAATATGTGCAGTCTCAATTCCTCCTGTACTCCGATTACGATCCCAATAGGCTGTATTTCCCGAATTTCTAAGCTCTCTGACTTTGGCAAATAATTGAACCATAGAATAACTTGGCTTTGAAGATGGCACACGGGAATTATTGGGAGGAGTTGCTTCACTTGTCTGACGGGGTTGTGCATATGAGCCAGTATTCATATTACTAAATGCTTGTTTTAAAGTATCATTCTGAATTTGTAAAGTATTATTTTCATTTCTCAAAGTTGCATTTTCCTGTTGAAGCTTTTCAATAGTTGCCTTCGTTTCCTCAGATACTGCATTTCCGGATGAGTTACGTTTAAGAACCACTATTTGTGCATTCAGGCTATCCACTTCTCTCTGACTTTCAGTAAGCTCGGTTTGGATTCGTCTATTTTCTGCATCAAGATCGGCGTTTGTGCTTTGCAGGTTTGTGAGTGCAGTGTGCAGGGAAGTACACTGTTTTTGTAGGTTCGCTACCTCTGCATTTGATTGACTGCTTTGATTCTGTGCTTGATTCTGCGTATGATCCATAGTATCCTTGATTTTATTTTCTAAAATTTGCAATTTTTGCTTTAGTTCATATTGCAAATCATCAAGATGCTGATTTTCTGTAACAGCTTTCTTTTTATCAGCTTTATCAGCTTCAAATTTTTCATTAAATGATTCTTCTGTTTTTTGCAGTTGTTTTTCGAGAGATTTCAAAGAAGTTTGCATTTGAGAAAGAACACCGCTGAAAGCTTCTTCCTGTTTCATGCGTTTACTTTGTCTATATCGATCAATGGCGAACATTACCCCACCAGAGACAACAATCCCGGCAAGAAATGTGAAAAGCAGTCCGATCGGACTAGCATCAGAATTTGCAAGAGCAGGATCAACGCCACCATCAACAATAATCTTTCCGCCGTTTGTTTTCGGATCTATCAATTTAGCATCCATTATTGCGCCATTGATTTTAAGGCTAGTAATGGAAATAGAATGATCACCATTAGTAGCATTTTCAGGGATCTCCACTTTGATTTGAAAAAGAGGGGTGTGCTGCTCCACCATATTTTGTAAAAATTCCGCATCAATGGTTGTTGTGGGATCAAATCCATGTTCCCATGTGATAGTGATTTTATCTTTTTTAATAACAGGGTCTCTTAGTTTTATTTTTGAGTCTTCTATGGAAACGGGAGTGAGACCATTCATATCTATTGTAGCTTCAAATGAATCAATTGAATCAATTTTTCCTTCTGGAATCGTTCCATCTGGAATGGGTGTAAAATACACAGGGATGACAACAGAAGTTCCAACCTTGACTTGTTTGGCATCATCTGGGATGACTAATTGCATGATATTTTTTTGATTATTTTGATTAGGATCAGGATTTTGGGGAGCATCAGCAGAATCAGGATCAGGATTATCAGCAGGATTATCATTAGCAGGGTCTGCTGGTGATGTATCCTCTGGAGCGGAGTCAAGCGATTCTGTTGTTATAGCTTCTGAACTTGGCTCTGATGTTGTGTCTGTTGAGTTAGGATCATCAATCTTAACCGTAATTGTTGCGGCCTGCACCGGATTACCTTCATAGGTATATTCATTTTCCTCTTCTGATCCCGCTTTATGAGCAGTAACTTTAAAAGAGGTAATCTCAGCAGAATAGCTATCTTTTTCTTCTTGGGATGTAAACGGAATTGTTAAGAACGGCTCACCGATATTATTAACAGTGACGGGCTGTTCTTCTCCACCTTTTTCCCAGCTAATTGTAACTTCATTCGTATTAGATTTAATGCCAGTTTTAACAAATTCAAGGTTAGAATCATTTTCATTAAGTGATTCTTTATCTGCCGCTGAAATGAGATCATCTGTTTTCAAGGTAAATTCAAACTTTGTGATTTCTAACTCTGGAGTGATATTTAATTGTAAAGGAAAATTGATAGTAGTTTTATCAACAGAAGGTTCATCGACCGTCATAGTAATCTCATAAGTTTCTTCCGCATGCGCTTCTAAGGCAGTAATGGGATCAGAAAGCACCGGAGTGACAGGAAACAGCCACGGCATCATTGCAATTGCACAAAGCAATATTAATTTTCTTTTCATTTGTGATTCTCCTTAATCATAATAATATCAGCAAGAAAACAGATAACTGCTGTCTGGCTTTCCTGTGATAGGTACGCCGGAAAAGCCTTTTCCGAAATAATCAGAAAGAAGTTGACAGGTTTCCATCAGATAGGCAGTACTCTGGATCATTTCAGGATAAATGGTGCAAGATTCTGCCTGTTGGAAGGCAGTTTCATGCAATTGGCTGTTGATGGTCGCCTGTGTACCGGGATTAGCAGACAGAAAAACGGTTTGTTTGAGGAAAGCCGCAAGAGCGGCATCCGGAAGGAAAAATTGTTGTATTTCTGCCATATAATTTTGAAAATCAGGATAGCCTTTTCCGGGGATACTGCATGCAGATGTTTTCCGGCGTTGGGTATTATAATTCAGATCTTCTATAGTTTTGATTTCTCTGAACTGAAAGGCTTCACATGCTTTGGCACGTGGATGCGAACCAGCCGGAAAAATGGTGCGTGGATTGATTTTTTCCCAATCGAATGCAATTCTTTCCCGGCTCTGGATGGCATATTCTCCATTGGCATCCCGAAGATCAGAATAGCTTGCAAGACCTTGCAAAAGAGAATATTTAGAACATGGTGCAGGTGGGTCAATATTGCACAGGGGGAAATATTTTTGAAAATATTGATTCATGCTGGCAAAGAAATTTCCTTGTGTCAGATGATTGATCAGAAGAAGGCCAGAAGAAGCCTCTCCTGCAAAGCTGATATGAATCACAGTATGAGGATCGCTGTTACACATTTGACGGGCAACAGAAATAAAATCTTTGATGACGGGCATCAATACGGCATAGCGGATAGTGAGATCTGCCAAAGCCTTACTATCAAATACTTGATCATTCAGGGGTGCAAGAGATAATAATTCTGAAAACTGTAAATGCCAGCTATCATTTCTAGGTTTGCCGATTTTGGCATAATTGGGGATAAATTTAAGGCAAAGGGTATTGAGAATTTGGGCAGCGGCATCTTTTTTAGCATCTGGAATTTGAAAGACATGTTCCAGAAATGCGATATAGAGAGCCTGTGCGATATCCTGTTGTTGTTTCTGGGAAAATCGCTGTGCATATTGGGGCTGCATTTTGGTATGATGAAGAACGTCATAGATCACAGCTTTGAGCAGATGTTTTCCGCCATAAGTGAGGGAGGAAAAAGCGCAGAGATTTTTTTCATTGAAGAAATCGCAGAACACAGCTGATATTTTAGTAGAAATATCGCCAATATCAATGCTGATATGAATGACATTTGTTCCTATTTTTTCAGAATGATTATGAACAGCGATTGTATCGAAAAGGAGGTGTCTATTTGGAGCATGGAGCATATGTGTCAATTCGATAGAGAAGAGAGAGCGGACTTCTTGTATAATGCTATCCCATAGGCTAGCGAAGGCATTCGCTTCTGATTCTCCAGGAACGGAGGGGAACAAGATCAGTTCACGGCAATCTTCATTGATCGCTTGACAAACGGCGGCATAGCAAATGCCTGATAAGATCGCATAAGCCTGTTGTGCATCTCTGAACTGACTAGAGAGAAATTGCAATTTGCTATCGAATGCAATGGACATACCTGCATTTTCGAATTGGGTAAATGTATGAGAAAAGGGGATCAGATTTTGCTGAAAGGGGAATGCATCAAGATGCTGGGAGCGATGATAGGGAATACATGCGGAAGGAAGAAGCGCATCAGGAGAAATGCCGGATGCAAGATTCAGATACAAGCTATATTTTTGTGGATCATAGGCGGCTAGGAGCTCACGAACAATGGGATGTTTGACAATGCTAGTGATCTGACTTTCCGGGAGCTGACAGCCTGCCATGCAGGAGCTATTTCCGAAATCAACAAAGGCATACATTTTTTCTTTGGCAGGCTGATGCGGCTCTTTCCGGATGTTGATTTGTATATCTGTATCCGGTTTCAGAAATGGGGGGCAAGTGATCTGCATACTGCGGAAATTCAGGATACTGCCGGTATAATTGCCGGTATGATCTCTAGTCTTGATCACATGACGGGGTTGATTAGAGGTTGCCATAATCAATGTATCTTTTGCAGATGTTTTTACTCTTTGGGCTTCTGAGAAAATATCATCAAAACAGGGGGCTTGTTCTGTCTGCATCAGATGGGCAAAATGCTGTTTTTGTCTGCTATTATCCGGCTGTTTCATAAAGGAACTGCTGACAGAAAGATAAGTATATTGTTGACATCTGTCTTCATATTCAAATAAAATATCCGGATACATGCAGAATGTATTCATTGTTTCAGCATAATAAATATCATCTGTCTGATATTGCACGGTTTCGGGATTTTCATAGATCACAGAAACAATATTTCCGTCTGGATCTTGAAATTCCAGAGGAAAGCAAAATTCTGCATAGACAGAAGCCGAACGGATATAGCAATGACCGGTACTAAATTCAGATGCTTCCGTAACGGTCAAGCGCAGATTTCTGGCAATGCATTCGCCTTTTTCAAGTGCATCTGCGGTTTTTTCGGTAAATGGATATAATGCAGCGTATTGATTTCCATCAGGAACAAGGCATAATGTTTTCTGAAACATAGATTCTGATTCAGCGGCAACGTTATTTTTGATCTGGAAGAAAGAAATGCCGCCCATAGAATGACAAGGAATTTCTGTGCCTGAAATGCCTTTTATATTGATATATTTATAAATAATTTCTTTTATCATGGCAATGGGTTTATCTTCCGGCATAGATGCGGCAGTCAGCAGTAACAGGCATTTTTGAATAATGCTTGTTTTAGAAGTAAGATTTTTTTCCAGTACATCGGGATAATTCCGGAGCTGAAAATAAAAGGCTTTCCAGGAAGAGCTTTCATCAGGCAATACTTCTCTGGGGGGGATGACAAAATAATTCCGGGAACAGCATCCAGCGGCAGAAGACATTTCACCCGGACGGAATGTATAAATATCTAATCCCTCTGTTTGCCCCTGAAATGTTCCGTCATCTGCTTGATTATCATCTTTGCCATCTGTCCAGAATTTATTTTTCCATACTTTGAGATAGGGCTTATCTGTAAAGAAAAGCCGCTCTGCTCCCAGCTGATTGCCTTCATTTTTCCCGAAAATGATCATAGTGATGATCATGCAGAACCAATTCATGAGACAAGGCGTTTGTTTAATGGTTTTTAATACATAATCGCTCCCCATGGTGCGGCTCGCATTCCAAAGCTCTGAAATCGCCCTTGCCGTGCTGATAAAATGATCATTTCCGCCGAAACCGCTTTCTTTTGAGGAAGGAAGCTGTGCCACGGTTTTGGCATAACTCCGCAGTGAGCCGGAAACTTGATAAAAGCTCCCGGATTGCTTGGGCAGACTGGTTTGTCCATCAAAAATATTAGAAGTAATCATATTCAGAACCTCCTGATAAATGCCTCTGCCTTGATCATGGTATATCTAATAATCTCTTTGCAATAATCTGATGTTTCAGAAATCAGCGGAAATTCTTGAAGATATTCCTGCATAAAAGATTTCACTGTTGTTTCAGGGGAGTTCCCCTGCATCGCCTGCATCAGTGCTGAAAGTGTGGCCGCTGTATATTCCGCAGGGGAAAGCGTCTGCTGAACAGAGGAAGGATTTTTTGCCTTTCGGAATAATCTTTCCGCAACAGGGCGGCTTTTTTGGGGAAATAGATCTGTCTGCCCAGAACAGCTATCAATATCATGAAGGACATCCAGCACAGGAAATAAATAAGATGCAATAAACTGTCTTATTTTTTCAAGATTTTCTTTGATCGCCGTTTCTAAAATTTTAGGATTCCGGAACGGTCTGAAAGCTATTTTTCCAGCATTTTTATCAAATTTCTGAATGAGGGCTGCATTTTCCGGCTTTGAAGCATTCGCCAGACTATCATAAATATCATACAGGATCAAGACAGACATCACAAGAAATTGCCAGAATCGCATTCTGCCAGCGGCATCAAATAAAGTAGAGGGTGTATACTTCTCTCCCGAATCTGTACCAAATGCATATACTTTTCCGCCGGAATAAGCTTTATGATTTTTAATCAGCTCCCGGATGCATAATGCATTCACCAGATTAATCACATGCAGGGAATGTTCTTGAATATCCGGCTCAAATGTCCGTGATGTCACATCATAAGGCAGGAAATCTTTCCCATCTGTTTTAAGATTAATAAAAATGCCATCTATTCTGGAGCAGTCAGAATAAATTCTATCAAGAAAGCGAGGGGCATAATATTTCGGGTTCAGGCTGCTGAAATCATATTTTTCAGAAACGACTTTTTCATATTCTTTTTTCAGCGTATGGATATTTTCAAGATGTTTGGTAGCATCATTTGTATTCACAAACATGCTTGATAGATTTGTCAATAATTCTGGAATTTCAAAAATATCTGTTTCCGGGATGCCTTTGATCTTTACCGGATAAATTTCCGGATACGGAATTCTGACAGTATGACAGAATTTTGTCATTGGCCCTGTGACAACCATGTAACGCTTTGGATGAAGTCCCTGAGGATAATACATATTTTCCAGGGGAATAAAAGTCGTGGCAGTTCCGCCTCCACGGTAACCGCCACAGTTTACTATCAATACTTCTGTACCATGAGGGATATTTTCATAAAGCCGGCTGAAATTTGTATCAGCATAATAGACTTCCCCAAGCCAGGGCTTTCCATAGATGCCACTGTGAATATCAAGCTGCATATCACTGACGGAACAGCCCAAAGCTAGAATTTCTTCATTTTGGGCTTTTTCCAAAATAGAACTTGTTCCATCATGATTAATAATATCATCCATAGAAAGTGGGTCAAATATTAATTCCGGTTCTGTTCCGAATACGGTACTATAATATAATTCATATGCTTTAGAAATTTTTTTTCGGCGCAGATCATCCGGAGAATCTTTGATAAAATCCAGTACCCTGACATGTATCTTTTCATTTTGATTCATAAGTCCATGGAACATGCCCATGCAACCAGCTGCGGCAATGGTGGCCGAAGAAAGAAACGCTTCACCGCCCCATGTATTAACGAATGTTTCCATATCTCTCACATCCTATTTCTGTATGGATTATCTTCTGATTTCACCGACTTTTTCAATATTACCATAATTATCTGCCATGCAGGGGATAAATTTAAGATCGCCTTCTATATAAGGCTCACTGCATTTATAGACATCTGCATGAAGATCCAGTTTTCTGAAACTTTCTGTTTGATTTGGTAGTACTCTGTGATCACTCGTAATAATATATTTTGCTTTATGTGCATCCGAAGAAAATTCCAGTCGTTTTGCGGAAACGTTATAAACACTATACTGGGGACTTCCTTTTTTCAATTTTTCCACTTCTTTGAAAATATCATTCATAGTGGTTTCTTTTGGCGGCGGCGGTGGGGGAGGAGGAGGACTCATGCTCGCAGCCGGAGAATTGACCACTGTCGGAGAAGAAGCAAGCTCAGGCTGATAATTTGTAAATAAGTCGATCAGCTGATTTGTTTTTTCAAGAAGTTCTTCAAGAACAGCGGTATTTGCACCGCTGTTCTTTTCAGATGTTTTTGTATTTTGGATCTTAGTATTAAGCTTTTTAATTTTTCCTTCGATATTAGCAAAATTATTTTTGATAGTTTCAAATTCAGTTTGATTGGTTTCAGGAAAATGTTCCCTAACTTTTATAATTTTTTTCCCATAAATAGCCGCATGGATTGCCGCACCGATTGTTATACCGAATATCAGTGCAATAATAGCAATAATAAATCCCATTCGGATCAACCCCCGAATACATAATCACTGAAATTAAAACCGTTGCTTGCTCTGTTGATGCTTTCCGGTGTGAGCTTGAAAGTTTCGCAAAGTTTTCCATAATAATCAGAAAGCAGTCTGCTGATAGAGAACATATAAATTGCGCTCTTCATCATTTCCGGATAAATGCTGGCATGGGTTGCACGATAGAAACTATTATTCGGCAGGCCGGGCAGAAGTTCCGCATTGATTGCTGGTTTCATACCGTTTCTTTCTGCTTTATTAATAAAATCTTTGATCAGCATTTCGACAGCATCCGGATTATTATCATTATTATCAATTAATTTACCAAAAATTTCATCATTAAAGAAAGTCCGGAATTCTTCATACGGATTCTGAGGATTATCATAATAACTGTTAGAGCTGTTAATTCTGGCAATATTCGTTCTGGCATCTTGTGGGGGGTTATCATTGCATACAAATGCGAATTTTTCATTTTCGGGTGTGCAGTGCGGATTTCCGGGTCTGCCAAAAGAGCCTACATTTGTGGGGTTAACAGCATTCCAGTTAATCGGCTCAACAGTAGCGGCTGTATTAAGAGTAAAGCTTCCATCTTTTGGATCAAGCGTGATTTGCAGTTTTTCCAGACCACCAATCAGAGCATCTTTACCATTCTGGCCTTTGTTAAGCTCTTCTACTACCATTTGTACCTGATAATCCGGGAATGCTTCTATGAAATAAGCAACCAGATTTGTATAAGCATTTTGTCGTCTGTTATCAATCACTTTCAGAAGCTCGATACCCTTGGAAGAACCGCCATAGAAGGAAATACGAATAGTATCATTCTTCTGGATTTTATCGCCTGCAATTTTAATAGAAGTATTGACGAAATCTTTGACAACAGGCATCAAAATCAGATAACGGGTGATGAAATCCATTGCTACTTTCAGATCAATACCAGATTTCATATTGCTGATAGAAAGAATATCAATGATATTATTTTCCCAGTTTTTATCCGGTTCAGAGCGGAGCATATCACCAGAAAAGAAACTATTGATCAGATTGTTAATGCGTATGTCATAATCTGCAATGCCTTGATTCGTAGAATTATGAGGAGTTAAAAGGCGGCTGCCGTAAGCCTGAGAGCCTTTAAAAATATTTTCGGCGGCTGTTCTGGAAGTATGTTCAAGAATATTTCTTAATGTCTGCTTCATCAGATTTTTGCCGGCATATTCAATAGAAGAGTAGCCGCACATGCTTTTGAGGCCTGTGGAATCAATGATCATAGCAGACATATCTGTTGTACCGTCACCGATATCAATATTAATTTGAAGTGTGCCGGGGGCTACGCCTGTTGTACCATTTGAGATAGCAACACTTTCATAGAGCAATTCTGCATTGGGTGTTTTCAGGCAATTATGCATTCTGAGGTGTGGGAATACATTTGCAAGTGTGGCAATAGCACTATCCCAGATGGTAGAAAGCTTTTCACGGTATTCACTACTGGGGATAGAGGGAACAATCATAACATCTTTGCAACCATTGATCACAGCATTGCAGGCGATTGTATAGCAAAGGTTATTAATAATAATATTAGGGCTGCGGCTTGCTGCGCCATTTGCATCAAGGAGATCTGTTTTCTGGCTGGGGGAGGTGAGAATACCAGATTCTGCAAATTCGCTGAATTTTTCTGTGATAGGCATCCAGGAAGTGCGATAAATATAATAATCTGTATCACCTTGTGCATTTGTTGCCCCTCTGGTTTCATCATAGACAATGGAAACAGACGGGAATTTAATAAAGACATTCAATTCCGGATCATTGAGCAGGAATTTATAATAATCTTTTGCATAAGCGGCTAGAAGCATTTGCACGGTGCAAGTATCCTGTACAATTTTTTTATCAAGCAATGCACCGCCGACACCTCTGCGATATTTCATACAGCTGGAGCTGCTGCCAAAATCCACATAAGCGAAGAATTGGCCATTTGGAGGAGCAGCAGGAGATTGGAAAGAAATATCTGCATCAGAAGCATCATTTTCCAGCAAAGCAGGAACATCCTGTCCATTGCTGAGCTTCATATTCATGACATAGCCACAGCCGTTGCTCATCTGGTCACATACTTCAATGAAATGATCGGGAACAGTGGCCTCTTTCAGATACAGGCTGACATTGCCATCAATTGCAGTGATTGGGCTGTCATTATTTTTATCTATGATAACTCTCTTTACGCCTGTGCCATCAAGATCGGCTCTGAATGTACCATTTCGCAGATCCACGCTTTTCAGATCATTGCCATTAATTTGTTTATTGAGAATAGTGGCATCAGAGTGACTGAAATAAGTATATCTTTGGCATTCATCCTGATAATGTACAGGTAAATTAGGATACATGCAGAAAGTTTGCAAATAGCGAATACTGCGGATATGACTATTAGAATATACTCGTTTGCAGTTTGGAATTGTGAAGGGGATGGAAACGGGTTCGACATTTTCCATTGTTTCAGGCGGCATAAATTTGAAATTTGAGCTATACTGGAAAGTAACGCATGCGCCGAGAATGGAATTTTCCGGATTAGCAGGATCTTTATCCACATGAAGCCGGAGTTTTTGAATAGAACAGATCTGATCTTTCAGGCCTTTGATCAGATTATCTGTGAATGGATAAGTAGCATAATATGTGCCATTTTCAATGCCAAGATATAGAATATCTGCAAACAGATCATTCAGATTGATCGTATCTGCGATTTTATAGAATTCAATGCCGAGAATTTTAGTAATGCTAGGAACATCACCAAGATGAATCGTTCCGATATGCACATATCTGTCAATAAAAGCCTGAATCAACTGGAGTGGTTCAGAAACGCCAGGAATCGCACTGATAGATTTGGCACTTAATTTCAGGAGGACTCTTTGACGAATATTCAGAATAGTATCCAGTACGGTCTGCCCATCTTCTACGGGATTAGTAAGATTTTCGGCATGTTCGCAGATCAGATCAAATGTTTTTTTCCAATCTTTTTTCTGGAATGTGGAAAGACTGCTTTCTTTGATCGGAACAACGAAATACTCATTTGAGAAGCAGCCGAGAATATCTGTATAATCACTACCGAAAGAAAGGATATTCAGAGAATATTCATTTTCTGTTCTATCTTTAGAGGGATCATCGTTATGATTTTTGATCCCATCGCTGAATTTTTCTTTCCAGATTTTCAGATAGGCTGTCTGTTCGATTTCCTGCACACCGTTCGGGGTTTTATTTGCAAATTTGACTTGCTCAATATGAAGATGATTATTTCCATCGAAGCCATAAATAAAAGCGCACAAGACAGAAGCAACCCAGTTATAAAAATTTGGCTTATTGCGGTTTTTCCCATATACATTATCAAGAGTGCTATCGCTTTTCATTTTGCAATATTCTTTTGCCGCATTGCTAATATCACTGAAAGAACTCATGAAATGATCACTGCCAGCGGTGTTGATGCCTAAACCGAACTCACTGACCAGATCATTCGCATAAGTGATATTATCATTTTCGATTGCGATAAATCTGGGAGTTTCTGCAATTCCCTGCTTATTAATATTTGCAATAATTGACATATCACACTTCGTTACTGAAAACTAATAAAAAGTTTCATTCCTTGTTCGACGTGTCCATTTTCGATAAGGTTAAAATCTATTCATGTTTGGCGTGACACTCCCAAGGCGTAAATTCCCCATTAACGCACGGGTACACACAATAATCTTATATTGTGCCAGTAACATTCCTTTCTTATCTGATTTGCCAAAATCGTAATGTTTATTTTCTGTGTGACAGTGATACAGCAGCCTTACAGCCATTTGGGAGGGCTGCTGTCACTGATAGGATTCTAATTTGCATATTAGAACAGTTCGGTTTCAATCTGTGTATAAGTATATCTGAGAATTTCCTGGAAATACTCTTTTGCTTTTGTCTCGACATTGCTTTTATCGACACCAGCCGGCCATCTCCAGAGAGCAACCGGGAAACCGCTTTTGCTTCCGAATGATGGGAATTGACTTTGATATTTATCAAGAAAACCCTTTCCGGATTTATCAGCCCCACGGATCGCATCAATAGAGAATTGGCCTTTGATCGTCAGCAGAACAGCAAGGGCTTTTTCTGTCTGTTCTTTGATCACATTGGCATCATCAATAGGATGTATTTTTTCTTCTTCATCAAAATAAATGCTGTCAACGATTTTGCTGATGATTGTATAGAGACTATCTGTATTTCCGTCAATGGCTGTCTTTGAGAAGAAATCCACATCGTCAGAAGTATCTTCTACATTCTTAAAGATTTCAAAAACAGGCTTGATATAAGAAAATGCCATTTTTGCGATTTCTTTTTTAACAGTATTGGCAAATGCACGGTTTAATTGTCCCTCTGTTGTTTCTTCTCTGATCGCTCTGACTGCGCTTAATCCTCTCCGGATTTCCAAAGCCCATTTTGCCATCATGATATCTGCACCATTCCGGGTGATGTCATCAAAATAGCTATAAACATATTTTGTCATAATTACGCTGAAAGCGATAAAACGGTAAAGCTTACGGGAATCTTCCGGGAGAAATACCCCTCTGGCTGTATATTTATCATTTGCCGCACAGAATGTGCAGATCTTGCCGCCGGTGTAATTAGAATTTGCATGATTAATCACAATTTCCTGAATGGCTACTGCATTGAGCATATTAGTAATATGAATCTTATGATCTTGATTATCCGGCTGGAAAGCATCACTTGTGCAGTCATAGCGATAAGAACCATTTTCTACTCTCGGATTCGGCTTGATATGAATAAAGCTTGCATTTACTTTCTTGAGTGAAGCATCTGAACGGATTCTATCAATAAATCTTGCCATATAGAATTTTGGATTCAGATTACTGTAATCATGATCCGGACTCACAACACGTTGATATTCTTTTCTCAGAAATTCAATATTGCCTTTGTGTGTTCCTGATTCTGCCCCACCGAAGGCACAGGCTTCGAGCCGTTCAATTACCTGAGGAATATCAAATAAATCTACTTCTTTTGTGATACCGGAAACTCTGCCATTATAAATGCCGAAATTCGGGATCTGTGTCATGTGATAGAATTCTGTAGAAGGGCCTGCAATGACATTGAATCTGACAGCATTTTTAGCATTTGTATTCCCTGCAACATCATATCCGTTTTCCAGCGGAATGAATGTTGCCGCTGTGCCGCCGCCTTTGTAGCCGCCACAGTTTACAATAATAATATCACCTGTTGCTTGCTGATAAAGCCGATCAAAAGAAGAGTCTGCATGATACGCTTCACCAACCCACGGCTTACCATAGATGCCATTGTGAATATTCAAGATCATATCATGCTCTTTGCATCCAAGTGACAGCTTTGTTTTATCATGATATTTCCCTTCCAGAGTGGGCGGTGATGTGAAATTTGCAATACTAAGAATTGTTACATCATCCTGCACAACGCTGTTGACAGCTTTATCCCCGAAGATAAATTTGAAATATTTCTGATAAGCCGCTGATAACTGTCTCCATCTTGTGTCATCCGGAGAACTATCCGTGAAATCCAGACAGCGATAATGAATTTCCATGTTTTCCCCGGCAGAATCTTTTGCATCATTGAACATGCCAACGGATGCCATCGCAAGGAAGGAAGCGCATGTAAGAAAGCCTTCTCCTCCCCATAAGTTAAGATATACCTGCATACTTCTTTTCCTTTCTTATTTTAATCCGCTCAGATCTTTCTAAGCGGTTTGAAAGCGGGAACAAAGAATACCAGTGCGCTCAGGATGCCCTGTACAATCCATACGCCCAGCATTACCTTGACCAGCACCATTTTTCCGCCGAATGCAGCCAGATAAATCACAAATGCAAGGGCTATTGTCACAAGACATGTAACGATCGCCATTACTGTCCATCCATCATAAACAAAAGGACGACCGTCATCCCCTTTTGCAAAGGCAACTTCTGTTTTCTTCTTGCCTGCTACACTCTTGAATTTGACAGCATAGATAATCAGGGGCGCAATTACGCTTAATGCCTGGCTGAAAAATCTTCCTCCATATATTTTAAGATTCAGATTAATCTTTGATTGTACCAGATAGCTCCCAACGGCATAGCACAGTGCCGTGATTACGATAATCGCAATAATGCCCATAATCAAAGAAGCATTTTCTTCTGGTTTGGTTTTGTGATCATACGTCATGTAAAATCCTCCTTGAAAAATTATTCTCTTTCATCAGCTGCGATGATGATATTAAGCCTGTCAACGAGTTCAGGGGTTTCTGGCAGAAGATCGACGGTTTTATCTTCTGCATTTACCAGTTCTTCTGAATCGGATAAGGCTCTATATCCTGTAAGTTTGTCCATGAAGCTATCAAACGCATATGTTTTAGTATAAGCTTCATCTGTTCCGGCCGCTCCAGCTTTACAGCTATTCACCCAGTCAGTGAATCCTTCCGGCAGGACTGTGACATCTTTCACTGTTGTTTCCTGACGATAAGAGAAATTCAGCGGAATGCTGACAACACAAAGCGGAATATTCTGCTCTGCGGACAGTGTCTGATTTAATTTCAATTTTGTTGTGTCACCATCAAATATGAGACTGATGCCATAGGCATTGAGATCTGCTGCGCCGCCTTCTGCCAAAATCCATGAAAATGTGCTTGCATCTTCGCTCATACCGGAATCATCTGTATTTTGATAAGTATAAATAACAGCATTTTGGGTATCAAGTGTATAAACATCAGCATTATCCAGACGAATTCCAAATTCTGCTTCTTCTGATCCATAATCTGGCTTTAAACTGCGGAAAATATAAGAATCGCCTGTGATTTTTTCCGTAAAGATTTCAGCAGGATCATGACACAGTTCCAGATTCACAAGAGGTGCAGAAGCATCGGGCGGATTTTCATTTCCTGGATCTAACTGATCCAGATTATCAAGGGCATCGAGATCCCCAAGAGGATCAGCAGGGGGAGCATCTGCGGGGGGTGCTTCCGGTGCGGTTAGATCGACCACATTTCCCTTTCCATCGAGAATGCTGAATTTTGGTGCATAAGCAGAAAAGAAATCTTCTTGCATGACCTGATTATCAGGGGCGAGCGTTTGGGTTTCTTTCTTTGTATAGAACGTATCTCGATACAGGAATGATTGCATTTCTACGCCGATTTCCTGGAAATTATTTCCGATGGAAGTCAGTAAGGCGGATAATGTAACATGATCGCCGAATGCAACAATATAATATTTTCTATTGATAGTATCATCGAACGTTCTAGAATCCACTTGTCGGCTTGAATTTCCCTCAAGTTCGGCAGTAGCGGCGGAAATAGTGCCACGGAACGCCATATCATAGGAAATAATCAGCACATCTTTATCCGGATATTTTTCCATCAATTCTTTTATTTTGACGCTGGCATCAGGAAGGCGGCCATTCTGTTCATTCAGATCGCTGATATAGACAAAAACAGAATCATCTTTTTTCTGAAAGCTTTGTTCCACATCAGGGAGCATCATATTCATTGGAGAAGTTTCCGCTGGAATAATGCCCCGGCCATTGGTATAAGAATCTGAAACGCCAAAATTACTAAAAATCTGGCTATTTTCTGTCCATTGATGAACAGCATCCTGACCCGGCTGTAATGTATAAGACGTAAACGTCTCAAACGCTTCTCGGAAAGCCTTCATTGTCTGAGCAAATGCCTGATATGTAGGATCTTGAGGATCTTTCTGATAAAGATCGGCATAGCCTTTAAAACAGCCAGTTGTATTATCAAAATAGATCTTAAAATTTTTCTTTCTGAGAATATCATTTGGATTAGATACAGTTTCTGGTGGGACATCATTTGATTTTTCGATAGAATTGACAATATCCAATTGCGGTGCGATATTTTCAGCAAGTTCTTCCACAGGTGCAACAGGCTGAACTTTGATTATTTCAGAACACCCTGCAAATAAGACACTGACATTCAGAAAAGAGGCACACAACGCCAATTTTCTGATTATTGCTTTTCTCACTCTTTACTACCCCCATATTACAAGAAAAATATCACAATTCAGCTATAATATCATTACAATTCAGAAAAATACTATGCAATAAAAGTACTATTTCGAAACCCTGATGATTTTACTAAAAGTGATATAATACAAGATAGAATATACAAATTCGACTACTGAATCAATTATTAGTATAGCACATTTACCCAAACATGTCAATAGGAATGTGAAAAATAATTTTGATCTTCTATCAGATTGTGAAACTTAACACAAAAATTTGTTACATTTGCACAAGAAAAACAGGAAAATCTTCCAAAGCTTATCAAAGGTTAGCAAGAAAACCCCCGCTTCTAAAGCGGGGGATGA
>DJXD01000042.1 GCA_002449585.1 Ruminococcus sp. UBA7013 | reverse complement strand
CACCTTATTTTGAAAAGAGAAATATCCATTTCTATGTCAACCGCTGTGGATTTCATATTGTAGAATTTTTTTATAAACAGCATCTTGATGAGGAAAATCCTGCTGAGGACGGCTTTGAGATGTTCCGGTTTGAGAAACGAATGGAATAACGCTGATGGCATCAACTACAGGTATGTGCTGAAAAGAACCAAGGCAGTCACAATAGATAAGAAACGGGGGCAGATACAATGGATGATAAAGCAATTTATATTTCTTATTTGATTACTGAAATTTTCTGTATTCTTTTTTCAATTGGTATCATCGTTAAAGCAAATAAAAATGTAGGCACAGATGTTCAAATGCGGCATTTCAAAGGAATGGCTCTGTTTTTTATCTTTTATCTGATAAGTGACAGCATCTGGGCTCTTGGACAGGGCGGTCTGATTCCGTTCAGTGATACGCTCAACAAAATCACAAATGCCATAGGATTAACAGCTGTTTCCCTGTTGATACTTGGCTGGTGTATTTTTGTGATTTTCCGTATTGACCAGAACCGTGCCAAGAATGTAATACCACTGCGGATAATGCATTATACTATTTCAATTCTGGATATTTTCCTTTCAATATTGTCCATATTTACAAATTTCTACTTCTATATTGATGAAAACGGAATCTATCAGCTTGGAAAGGGCTTTACACTCCATCTTGTGCTGACCCTGATACAGCTCTTCGGGAGCGGTATTTATTCCTTTGTACAGAGTATTTCCAACAAGCAGGTCAGGCTTAAAACGGAATACCGCCTTCCGCTGCTGTTTATTATTATACCATCAGTTGCAGCAGTATTAGAAGGAATTCTGCCGCTTACGCCAATTGTACCGCTGGGAATTTTTCTGGCAATCCATCTTTCATTTCTGGAAATACAGAACAGTGAGATTTATTCCGATGCGCTTACAGGACTGAACAACCGCAGACGTATGGAAATTTTCCTTCAGGATATGATACACAATGCCTCAGCAGAAAAAACTTTCAGATTGTATATGATTGATGTCAACGACTTCAAGCAGGTAAATGATAAGTTCGGACATTTGGTGGGAGACAAGGCACTGCAGCTTGTGGCAGATGCACTGCATAATGTTTCAGACAGTCTGCACGGTTTCTGTGCAAGATACGGTGGTGATGAGTTCGTATTGATTATTCAGCAGGATACACAGATTCAGGAAGCAATACAAAATGAAGTGGATACCCTGCGTGAAAGCTGTGCTGACCTGATTCCAAGAATCACAGTTTGCACAGGCTATACGGAATGTTCCACGGATGCCGTGACTGCCGCACAACTGATTGCTTTGGCAGATGAGCAGTTATATATACAGAAAAAGTTATTTCATGGAGAAAAGATTCCTTCAAAAAATATGTGATTATCTGGATGGCAATTATAAGCATGATAGCTTATATAATAAGTTTTCCACATCTTTCAACAAAATATTCAACAGTACCGTTAAAGATATTAAAATTATCCACAGAGAGAGGTGAAATATATTGAAAAGTGTAAATGAGAAAATTGAATCCACTACAACCCCACCAGAGAATAAACTTCCTCTCCTTGACCGCAACCTGTACAAAACGATTAAAAAGATGGACAGGGCAAGTCTGGAAAGTCTGATAAACGATATCTATGAAAGCGGTCGGAAGAAAGGGGCAGAGGAGGCGATATCTGTTGCACCAGATTCAGAGGATTCATCAGATAATTCCGTTTCAAATCAGGAAAATAGTTGTGTGGAAGATACTGTTGATAATCACCACACTTTGGATTTGCGTGTGCTGGAGAAAGAGATACGTTCTGTCAAAGGTATTGGTGAAAAACGAACGGAAGAAATAATGGTAATAATAGAACAGTGGCTGGGTGTGTGAGATATAACAAATGTTACAGAAGTGTTGGCGAGAACGTCAGCACAGCGTGGGGCATAAGTAAGAAGTTTGAATAAATATCCTCATAACTTAAATCAAATGTTGTTTTATTACATTAAATCGTTAAAGTGAAATTAAACAAAAAACAGGCTGGTGCGGTATCATTTCCACACCAGCTTTCTTTTATTTTCCGAGTATTTCCATCATTTAGACAGCACTTTTTTATTTCACACAACATCTCTTTTCTTTATGCTGACATTACTTGCCAATAAGGAAACTATTATATATATTATTGAAATGCAAATGACTTTCACAGCATCACTTTGCATTTGAGTTTCTCCGAATATATTGAACATTCCTGTCAGGAAATAGGATTTGACAATCACATTACCATTTGTAATCAAAGCAATGATTGCTGCGATAAGTTCACATAATATTCCTGAACCTGTTACCAAGGTGAGAATAATAACTGGTACAGTTTTTCTGAAAAGTTCCGTGATAAGCATTGCCGCAAATGAACAGCCAAGTCCTGCTAAAAACATACATATTCCATACATTACCGCAACATTTATGCTGCCAGTATGATGTGTAAAGATAAGTCCGCTGACAGCAATCACACCCCATGAAAAAATATTGTTTATGAATATGATAACTGCCCTTGCGGCGATTATTATGCT
>DJXD01000025.1 GCA_002449585.1 Ruminococcus sp. UBA7013 | reverse complement strand
CTTGCAGTCGCTCATGCAGCAGTTGCCACTCGTTCTGAATTTTCTTACCGCTGTCTGAAATCTGCCAAACGAGCTGCCTGACTTTTTTCTTCATCATATTTTCATGGCTTTGGACTGTTTTTTCCAAGGTCTGGTTTGTCATACTCTTTTTTACAATATTTTCCTTTTTTAGAATTTTTCTATTTTCTTTTTAGTTTTCTTATTGCATTTCACTTGGATTAGTTAGACTTTTGCTTTTCTCTAATAGTCATAATTCCGAAACAGATTAAATCAAATAATTAGCAATAATTTCGATTGAACTAACAATAATTGCTGATTATTTTGGAAACATAATGTTTACCAGCACCATGAATACTTATAGCCGTTATAGATTACATCGTACCAGTGAGCAGTTTCCTGATGCCAGTGCATAGTTGCCCAGATAGTTGTTTTCTTGCCACAGTATTTGCATTTCCAGCGACCACCATTAGCCTGCTGTGTAACTTTTACGGACATTTTTTTCATTACTTTCACCTCCCACTATATGTAACAAAAAGCGAATATTGATGAACTATTATTATATCGGAATGTACATCTTATCTCCACTCATATCTGAGATATGCACATCCTCTATGGATAAATGCATTGTGGAACATTTCTCTGACAATCTTCCATACTGTTCCAACGGAAATACTGTTTGTAACGTATCCCCAGCCACATTTGCTACAATGTGCAACAAGCACCAATCTTTTTCCACCATTTGTTTTTCTGGCTGTTTCTAAAGACATTGTTTTCATATTGGTCAACTCCTTCAAATAGTACTGTTTGGCTTATGTTATAACTGCCAATTAACTTTACGGAGCAACCAATATACTAAGGTAGCAATATTTGATTGCTCCATATAGTTATCATTCAATTATGACAGTATTACGAAAGCGGATTTTGATAGTCAGCATAGTATTTATGGCTACATCTTAAATATCCCTATTGGACATTAAAATTTTACCACCACCAACTCCATGAAAAATTGTAACCATCATAGATGTAATTCATGGCGTGCCAAGTACGCTGATGGAATCTGACTCCCAGATAAGTAAGACGAGTCTTTCCACAATAGTTGCATTTCCACAGACCACCATTTGTATCTTTCATGGTTTTAACGCTCATTTTTTTCATGGCTTTCACCTCCTCCCAACGAACAGAGAAAGGAATCATGTGAAGTATCCGGAGCGATTTAACACGGCAGCTTAACAGTGAGATAACATTAGATGTATCTTACATAGTAGCTTTTCCTGCCCCAGTGTCTCCAGAAAGCGTGCCATCCTAAGTCAGAAGTCTGTCCGAACATAGAACCGCAATAACGACAAACATAGACTTTTCTTTTTCCACCGTTTGCAGCTTTAGTAGCTTCAAGAGTCATTTTTTTCATGCTTTTTTCCTCCTTTCTTAACATGGTCAATTGATTCTTTTTGTATACCCGAACAAATTGCTCATGCTTTAGTAAGATGTCGCAATTATAATGTCAATAATTTGGGTCGGTTAAGAAATGTTATAAATAGTCTGCTACTGGTTAAAATGATTATATAATTCAGGTGTATTCTGCAAAACAGATTTTCATGAAATAATCAATTTTAAGAAAACATCCAAAAAACACGAATTTTCAAGATTATTTAATTTTCAAGATGCAACTTTGACACCGCTTGACACTAAAACAATCTGCACATATTATTCATGAGCCTGTGTTCATGGGAATAGTCAGGGTGAATATAGCGATTGAGTGTCATAGCAACAGTGCTGTGACCAAGTACACATGAGAGTGTTTTCGCATCAAAGCCATTCTGCATACAATTTGTTGCGAATGTATGCCGGAGTTTATGGAAATTATGGCTTTCCAGTTCAGCGGATTTCAGAATTTTCTTGTAGCGATATTGCATAACACGAGGTTCGATAACCTTTTCAGACCCAGATAAAATAAAGAATTCAGCCTGATTTCTGAACATTTCAAAGTATTCCATAAGAAAATCAGGAATAGATACTGTTCTAAATGATGTCGTGCTTTTAGGAGTGGAGATAATGATTTTTGTCTTTTTACTCCCATTTTCAGAACAGATACGCTGAACTGTTCTGTTGATGTGCAGTACTTTATTTTTAAAATCCACATCTGCCCATTTCAGTCCGCAGAGTTCTCCGATTCTCAAGCCCATGCAGAGAGAAATCAGAATGCCGAATGCAGTCAAATTCATATTTGCCTTGAGATACTTTACAAGCGTTTTCTGCTCGGCATCATTGATTTTTTCACTCTGTTTCTTTTCAGCTTTGGGAAGTACCACGTTTTTCAGTGATAATCTGAAATTATATTCTTCCTGCGCATACTTCAGCATAGTTTTGAATACAGTAAAAATATCCCTGATATAGTTTGCAGACAATCCCTGTGCAAATTTTTGACTAATGAAAGCATTGATAACATCAGCGGAAAGTTCTGAACAGAACATATCGCCGAATTTAGGCAGGATATGCTTTTCAAATTTCAGCTTGTAATTTGCATAGGTTGACTCTTTTACACGGTTTACTACAGCATTAAGCCATTCTTCGTACGCACTTGCAATGGTGATGTTTTTCCCTGAAAGATACTGTGATTCAATTGCTTTTCCAATTATCAGTTTCTTCTTCGCCTCCTCATAGGTCTTCCCATAAACATACTGATACATAACTTTTCCGGTTTCATCATAGCCAATGATAAACCTGCCCATAAAGCGACCATCTTTACGCTTTGTAATATTTGCCTCAAATTTCATACTTTATCACTCCACGTTTGATTTATTTTTGTACAAACTGTACAATCAGAACACATAAGATTAAGTCAATCCTACAAACTTCTTTTTTTCGCTTGACTTTTCCAAACAAATCGTTTATAATAAAGGAAAGAAAAACACAGTACCTCAATTATATAACATCTTAGAAAAAATTTCATTTCGTTAAATTGATTATTTTGAGAAAAGCCAACAATGCAAGGAATCCCTTGATTGAGGCTTTTTTTGATGTTAAGAACTTCTGCCCCAGTGGGGCAGAAGTGATAGAAGTTATTTATGACAGAAATTCACTATCATGATGTGTTTCCTTTGAGCCATTCGGATTGTCTGGACTGTTCCGCTTTTCATGTTTCCATTCCAATAGCAGAAACAGCAGTCAGAAAGTTCAATCAAACGAGCATTTCTTTTTTTCATACAGCCATCAAAATACCGTTCTGAAATCTGTTCAATGGAATCTGCCTGTTCCAGAATGCAAAAATATGTCTTTTTCTGTTCCGGTGTCCATTTATAGGACTGATTCTCCGGCGAACAGGGAAGAACCATATTTAGCCTGATATGCGGATACTTTTGCCGGAGTTCCAGAACGGTCTGTGCTGTCAAAGTATCCCATCCAATCGCACCACCGTTGTAAAACTCAACAATTCCTGCGTTTTTAATCATTCTTTCAAGAGCATCGTACAATCTTGATTTTAAATCTTCCAAATCACAGTTCAGATTTCTGTGACCTGTAAAGCATACTGCTTTCATCAATATCACCCTGATTTTCAGATTGATATTCCTGTCTCGTGAAAATCATGGTATAATGTAAATCAGAAGTTTTCCGGAAGTGTAACCCTTGACGAATTTATGCTAAAAAATCAGCGTGTTTTCAGGCATTTTCACTTTTCTCTGACAAAGATTCTGACGGTATAAAAATTCAGGCGATTTCTTTGATAAGGTTCATGCAAGCCGTTTTACGCTCCATTGAGGTATGGAGATACACTCTCATAGTCACATTCGCACCGGAATGACC
>DJXD01000109.1 GCA_002449585.1 Ruminococcus sp. UBA7013 | reverse complement strand
ATCTTTTTCGACATGCTTTTCAGAAATTCGATCCATTTGTGCACTGATCAACCAGCATACCATTATCATCATCATTTTTCGATCTTTTTCGACATATTTCAATTTAAAAAATCTGCTACATCCGGTATTCAGATGTAGCAGATATTATTATATATTATTCTTCTTTGGGCTTGATCATGATGCCTAATACATCAAGATTTGCTTTTTCCACAGGGGAAGGACACTGGCTCATCAATTCAGAAGCATCTTTTACTTTGGGGAATGCGATGACATCCCGAAGGCTTTCGGCTTTACAAAGGAGCATCGACAGCCGATCCAGCCCGATTCCTAATCCTCCATGAGGAGGTGCGCCATAATGATAGGCTTCTACTAAAAATCCAAATTTCGCCTGAATTTCCTCCTCGGTCAGCCCCAGCGCACGGAACATTTTTTCCTGCAATTCATAATCTGTAATTCTCATAGAGCCTGAGCTTAATTCAATGCCATTCAAAACCAGATCATAGGCTTTAGCCGTGACTTTTCCCGGATCAGATTCCAGATATTGCAAACAGCTATCCTCTGGCATGGTGAATGGATGGTGCATTGCTAGCCATGTTTGGGATTCTTCATCCCATTCGAAAAATGGGAATTGTGTGATCCATAAGAAATTCAGCTGATCCTCCGGAATGATCCCCAATTTTTTGGCAACTTCCAGACGGAGTGCCCCTAGGACAGGCAGGACGATTTTATTTTTATCGGCTATAAATAATGCCACATCGCCCTTTTCACAGCCGATGGCAGTGAATAACTCCTGCATTTGTTCCTCTGTGAAAAATTTTGCAAATGCACAAGTCGGTTTTTCCTCTGCCCATCGGATAAATGCTAACCCCTTCGCACCGATACCACGCACAAAATCTGATAACTTATCAATTTCTTTTCTAGATAAAATCTTAGCAGCATCTTTTGCCACAATACAGCGGACGCTTCCGCCGGATTGGATCGCCCCTGAAAAGACACTAAAAGCAGAATCTTTCACAAGCTCGGAAACATCTTGTAATTCCATAGCAAAGCGAGTATCTGGCTTATCTGATCCGTAACGATTCATAGCATCCGCATAGGATAGCCTTGGCAATGGCAAGCTGATTTCTCTCCCCAGCACATCATGCATCAATTTTTTGACAAATCCCTCTGTGAGATCAAGAATATCTTCTACATCCACGAAAGACATTTCTAAATCAATCTGTGTGAATTCTGGCTGACGATCCGCCCGGAGATCTTCATCACGGAAGCATCTGGCAATCTGGATATAACGTTCCAATCCCGCCACCATGAGAAGCTGTTTATAGATCTGTGGCGATTGTGGCAGGGCATAGAATTCGCCGGGATGCACTCTTGAGGGAATCAAATAATCTCTTGCGCCTTCGGGAGTGGATTTCATCATCATGGGCGTTTCGATCTCGACAAATCCAGCTTCATAGAAATATTCCCGTGCGCACTTTGCAATTTTATGGCGCATGAGCAAATTTTTCTGGAGGGAAGGCCTTCTCAAATCCAAATAGCGATATTTCAGCCGCAAATCTTCTCCAGCGTTTGTGGCATCCATGATAGTGAAGGGTGTGGGCTCTGCTTTGGCAAGGATGCGCAAATCTTCTGCGATGATCTCGATTTTTCCGGTTTTCATGTTCGGGTTAATATCCTGTCGAATGATAGAAGTGCCTTTCACAAGCAGAACATATTCATTTTTACATGAAGCGGCTTTTTCAAAGATCGCTCTGTCCGTCATGTCGTTGAAAACAAGCTGAACTTCTCCGCTCCTGTCTCGAAGAACGATGAAGATAACCTTGTTTTTGTTTCTGATGTACTGCACAAAGCCGCCCACAACAACATGAAGCCCCGGCTCTGTGACATCTCCGCAGCCATGCGTGCGGCGGAGTTTTCCCATAGAATCAATCATAATAAAACTTCCTTTCGGAGGAGGATCACCCTCGCAAATGTGGGGAAATTACAATTTATTATACCACATTTTTATCAAAATGTCAAGCATTTTTTTATAAAGCCAGCCGATCTGCAATTTCAATATCGGAAAATGTTTTTATGAACCCATCGCCCAGCGTGAGAGGAATCTCCTCTCCGGATTTCATATTTTTAAGGGTAGCTTTTCCGGTTTTTAGCTCATCATCGCCAAGAACGAGGGTGAAACGAGCCACCACCTTATTAGCATGCTTCATTTGTGCCCGGAGACCTCTGCCCATGACATCAGTCTGTGCCGAAATGCCCTCTCTGCGGAGCGATGCTGTCAGTTGCAGGGCTTTTTGTGTGGCATCGTCTCCCAGTGGGATGAGATAAAGATCACAGCCGAAATCATCGCTCATAGAAATGCCGGCTTTTGATAATGATGTTAATAGACGTTCCAGCCCAAGGCCGAACCCTAATGCTGGTGTAGGGTGTCCGCCCAGCTCAGCAATTAAGCCATCATAGCGGCCGCCGCCGCATATCGTGATGGAGTCATCAGGATTTTCTTCCTGCGTAACGAATTCAAAAACCGTTTTTGTATAATAATCCAGTCCACGGACGATTTTAGGGTCGATTTCATAGGCGATTCCAAGCGCATCCAGATGAGATTTTAATGTTGCAAAATGCGTTTTGCACTCATCGCAGAGATAATCAAGGATGATGGGGGCATCCAAGCCCAATTTTTTACAGGATGATTCTTTGCAATCCAGCAGGCGGAGCGGATTTTTTTCATAGCGTTCCTGACAGGTAGCACATAGGCATTCCCTGACAGGCGCAAAATATGCCCGAAGGGCTTCTTGATACGCTTTTCGACAGGTAGGACAGCCGATAGAATTGATATGCAAAGAAACATTAATTAAACCCAGCTGGGAAAGAATTTGATTTGCCATTGCAATGATTTCTGCATCTGCGGAGGGCATCGGCGAGCCGATCATTTCCACGCCGAATTGATGAAACTCTCGATAGCGATCTTTTTGTTTATTCTCATGCCGGAAGCAAGAGAGGATATAATAGACACGTTGGGGGAGGGCATCATTGAGCATGCCATTTTCAAGAATGGCTCTGATCGTTCCGGCAGTTCCTTCGGGGCGCAAGGTAAAAGAAGAATTTCCAGCGGTAACGGTATACATTTCTTTTTGTACAACGTCAGTTGTTTCGCCGACACCACGGCTGAATAATTCTGTTTTTTCGAAAGTAGGGACACGGATTTCCCGGAATCCGTATAGATTAGCGGTATCCCGGAGAAACTTCTCTAAATTCTGCCAGCTTCGGCATTCCGCAGGTAAAATATCTCTTGTGCCTTTGGGGCGTTGCAATAATTTCATAAATTTTCCTCCTAATATTTTCGTGAAAGAAAGATCCTGCTGAGATTTTACCGCTCAGCAGGGGGATTTTTTAGTTTTGCTTTTCGCTCTGGAATTGGCTTTCTAAAGTGACGGATTGCCGATTTCACGCCAATCCAGATCACCTCTTTCCAATGCCATAATCAAGGCTTCCGCAGTGGCAATATTAGTGGCCATGGGGACGTTATGAACATCGCACAGGCGGAGCAGGGTAATATCATTCGGATCAGGGGATTTGAGATTGGGATCACGGAAGAATAGCAGAACATCGACCTCATTGCAAGCGATTTTTGCGGCAATCTGTTCGCCGCCGCCCTGTGAGCCGCTGAAATATTTTTGAATAGGTAAGCCTGTGGCTTCACCGACGACTTTTCCCGTTGTTCCGGTTGCGCAGAGGTGATAACGTGACAAAATGCCACAATAGGCGATGCAGAATTGAACCATAAGTTCTTTTTTCGCATCATGTGCGATTAATGCAATAGTCATAAGCAATCATTCCTTTCTGGATTTGGATGAATTAGATCATCAGGGGCACTTGTTCACCATTGAGCCGTTTAGAGATGGCATTAAAAACAGTGAGACTAGGTGCATTCTCCGGGAGGGGTGTGCCTTTGCCAGTGGCTTCTTTGAGCATTTGATCATCTGGGATCACGCCAATGAGCTGAATACCGACAGCATCAATGATTTCATCCAGATTTTTGACCATTTTGCTATTGATCGTTTGGGGGCTGACTTTATTAATAATTAATCTTTGGCGTTTATTGCCCCGTCTATAGAATTCATCAGACATCATAGTAGCATCACGAATGCAGACGGGATCAGGGGTAGTGACGACAAGAATTAAATTAGCCTGTTCGACGATATCGAAGACATGGGAATTAATGCCTGCGCCTGTGTCGATGATAATAAAATCATAAAATTTGCGGATACTGCGGCAAATATCAGCAATTTGTTTCGCAGTAGCGATCATAAAGGCATTTTTAGGGGCGCATAAGATTTCGAGATCTCTGACACCGGGGACACGGGCGACAGCATCGAGCAGCTGCATATTGCCTTTAAGGACATTACTAAGATCATATTTTACAGAATCCTCCATACCAAACATCAGATCGAGACAACGAAGGCCAAAATCCAGCTCAATAATCAAAGTACGATTTTCTTGTTTAGCGAGGGTATAGCCTAGGCCATAGCTGATGGAAGATTTGCCTGTTCCGCCTTTGCCGGAGGTAATGGCGATCAATTTGGGTTCTTTTGTCATAAACACACTTCTTTCCGGAGGTTTTCAGCCTGCGTGAAAAGCAGACTATCCTATCTATTATTATATCACAAATATCTGTTTTGTCAAATTTATTTATAGTGTTTACGAAAATTTTGTGAAAAATATGGAATTTTAACATAGAAAAACTAGGGATAATCACGAAAAAATTCAATCTTCTATGCCATAGATTTCATCATAAAGATTTAAAATGGATCGAATCATATATTTAGAATATTCTCCGCCTTCGACAACGCCGGCAAAAGCGATTTTTGGTTTTTCGGCTGGTGCATAGCCGATGAATACAGAATCTTGATAATGGGAATCTGATTGCGGTGTACCGGTTTTAATGGCGACATCATAGCCAAGATTTTGAAGAGAATAGGCAGACGGGAAGCCATTGCCAGAGGCCATAATCATCCCTTTTTGAATATATTCATAGACATCATCATCCTGAATGGGGATTCTAGCGGCGACAGTGGCACGAGTTTTTTTCAGGCATTTTTTACGATCATAATTCCAGATGCTATCCACAAGATAAGGCTCATAACGAACGCCCTTATTTGCGATGGTATTGGCCACACAGGCGAGTTGCAAAGGCGTGACCATCGTTTCACCATTGCCGATGCCAGCCTGTAAGACCTGGCCAATTGTCCAGTCGATTCCTAATTTTTGATATTGTTCCGGTGTGGCCATATAGCCGGCAGAATCTCTTGTTTCAATGCCCGTATTCTGACCGATGCCATAATAATCCGCATATTCATCCAACATTTCGATTCCTAGCAATTCAGAGAGGTGATAAAAATAAGAGTTACAGGAAACCATGAGAGCCCTTGCAACGGAAATATTGCTATGATAGCCAGTGCAACTATAAGTGATATCATGATATTCATACCAACGGCCACAATAAAAAGTAGTGCTTCCTGTGACAAGTCCCTCATTCAGGCCAGCGGTTGCAGTGATCGTTTTAAAAGTCGATCCGGGGCGATATAAGCCCATCGTGGCACGATTAAAAAGCGGATCTCCAGGGGCATTTAATAATTCTTGATAATCAGAATGATATTTTGTCAAATCATAAGTCGGAGCGGTAGCTTCTCCTAAGACAGCTCCTGTCCGGGCATCCAGCACGACCAATGCGCCATTATTGATAGGCTTGCCATCTTCATCTTTTTTCATGTTATAGCTTTCAAAATCTTCGAGGAAATCCTCAAGAATCTCCTGCAATCCGGCTTGAAATTCGCTATTGACAGTTAATTTGACCGTATGCCCAGCATTGACAGGCTGTGTAATTTCATCAGAGATCACTTCACCTTTTTCGAATTTAATCGTTCGTTCACCGGGCGTTCCCTGCAATTCAGATTCCATGGCTTTCTCAATGCCACTGACCCCAACGACAGCATCCAGAGAATAGCCTTTTGCAAGATATTCATCTGCATTTTCGGCATAGATAGGGCCTGTTGTGCCGAGCTCATGGGGGAGGATCGTTCCGGTTTCAATCACTCTTTCCGGGATCTGGGAAACAAGAATGCCTTGCATTTGCAAAGAAAGCTGAGAGATCATCCGAACGGTTTTCATATCTAATTCTGTTGCGACTTGAAATTGATTCACAACAGAAAAATTTTCCTGCGCCATTGCATAGCGTAATCCGGCAATCATGCGCTGTTGACGGGGGGTAAATTCTTCTGAGATCTCATATTTTTCGCATAGCACATCCATGCAATTCTCTGGTGTCGCATAATCATTCACGCCGATGATCTTTTTCATTTCATGCAAATCGCTGTCATCTGTTCCCACTCGAAAGCGATACGGCGCATTAGTAGAGATCGGGAGCGAATCTGTCCAATTTATTTTTGCATCGCTTAAAATCTGGAGGAGCTGTAAAATAATCGCATTGGCTTCCTGATTTTCTTCGGGAAATTTTGATTTATCAATCATAACGGCATAAGTGACATAATTCCCGACTAGCAAATTTCCTTTTGCATCAATAATTTCTCCACGTGTAGCAGGGATTTTCTGCTGATAGACTGTCTGCACGGAAGTATCTTTCTGATAATTCTGCGATTCCACGACCTGAATTTTCATCAGGCGCAGAATGCCGAATCCGGTGCATAATATCACAAGCAATACAGTCAATGTTAATTTTATATAATCTGAAACGCTTCTCGTCATACATCAACATCCTTTGATTCTGGATAAGAAAGGCTTGCTTTTTCAAGCTTTTGTTCTCGATAGCTACCGCATGTTTCAGCAATGCCATGAATGATAAAATAAATTGGCACAGAAGAAAGTGCCGTCATCCAACAGCTAGGCAGTATAATATTTTCCCAGATCAGAGAAACATTTTCATGTTCCCATATCACATAATAAAATAAATAATCCATACCGCCCTGTATCAGCGCACACAAGGCCGTAAGCCAGAGCATATTAAACCATTTTTGTTTCAGCAAATAATGATATAATAAAGAAGTGCCCACACATAGCAATATCATACAGATGGCATTGCTGCCGATCAATTTACCGCAGGCCAGATCCAGCAGAACACCGCAGGCCGCTCCAATGAGCATGGCTCGAATTTCTCCCATATGAGAAGCAATGCATAATCCGATCGGAATCAGCAAAAGCGGCTTGATCATACTGCCGGAAGTTTGCCAGATATAGCATACTACTAGCAAGATCGCATAAATCATCCATTGCAGAATTTGAAGATGTGGCTTTCTGATTTTCTGATAGTTCTGTTTCATCATTCTGATTTTTCAGCCTTTCCATTAAAATCCGTAATGACTGCGACCATGCTCAAATGCGTGAGATCAGAAGCGGGTTCGATAGCGGCGTATGCGGTCAAACCGGTATCATCCATAGCGATCTCTTTTACATAGCCGATCACATAGCCCCCGGGAAACAGGCCATTTTCTCCGGTTGTCAAGATCACTCTATCTTTTTTGAGCTTTGTATCTTTTTCCAGATACTGCAATTTGCACATGCCATCCATAGCGAGTGCCACGCTTCCGGTCAGAATGCCTTTTTCCCGTGTGGAGCTGACACAGGCAGAAATTGAAAGCTCTGGTGATAAGATCGTTGTCACAGTAGAAGTATGCGCTCCTAATTCCGTCACAACACCCACAAGCCCCAGATCACTGACAACAGGATCATATAAGCTAACGCCTTCTTCTGAGCCGCCATCTATCATAAAATTATGATAAGGATCATTTGTGACATAGCCGATCACATCAAATGGCGAAGTCATAGAATAATCATCATGCTTTTCTTTGATGCCAATAAAGGCCTCCAGCCGAGCGAGTTCTTCCTTTGCAGCTTCATAATCTGATAGCTGTGTATGCAGCGTATTAATCTCCTGACGGAGAGCCCTATTTTCTTCATAATAGCTTTCCGCATTTCGAAATAGATCAAGTCCGTATTCCACTCTCTCAGAAATCGAATTTGACGCTTTCTGAACAGGAGAAGTCAGTGTTTGCAGCATACTGACCGGACTGATTGTATAACCTCCCATGAAAACAGCATATAGCATAAGCCCAATGAATAACGCCAGAAGCCACAGCAGGATCTTGAATTTTTTGCTTTTCAGAAAATGCATCACAATCACCCTTTATTTTTCATAATATTTGAGATACTCCACAAGGGTATCTTGATATTTATCCATATTTTCCATGACTTTCCCAGCCCCCTCAGCGACACAGTCAAGCGGATATTCTGCAATATAAACCGGAATACCGGTTTCCCGGTTGATGAGCTTGTCAAGACCTCTCAACAAAGCCCCACCTCCGGCAAGGGTAATTCCCTGATCAATAATATCTGCTGATAATTCTGGGGGTGTTTCTTCTAGGGTTGTCTTGATGGCATCCAGCACTCTGGAAAGCGGTTCGACCATTGCATCCCGGATTTCGGCAGAAGATACGGTTATATTTTCCGGCAAGCCATTTAATAAATTTCTGCCTTTGATCTCCATTGTATCCTCATTTTCATTGGGGAATGCAGAGCCGATAGTGAGTTTTACGGTTTCAGCCGTTCGTTCGCCGATCAGGAGATTATATTTTTTCTTGATATAATTCATAATAGCGGCATCGAAAGCATCACCAGCGCATTTGACCGAGTGCGCCGCCACGATCCCACCCATAGAAATCACAGCTACCTCGCTCGTGCCGCCGCCAATATCGACAATCATGCTCCCAGTAGGTTCAGTTGTGGGCAAACCTGCGCCGATGGCGGCGGCCATAGGTTCTTCAATAATAAATACTTGTTTCACGCCTGCGCTTTCTGTCACTTCTCGAACGGCGTTTCGTTCTACGGGGGTCACGCCTGAGGGGATGCAGATTGTCACACGAGCCTTTGAAAAGAAATGTCCTTTCATGGCTTTATGTATAAATTCCTGTAGCATCGTTACAGTCAGATCAAAATCTGCAATAACGCCTTCTCTCAATGGGCGCACAGCGACGATAGAGCCGGGTGTACGTCCGATAATCTGTTTTGCGTCTTTGCCTACATAACGTGCTTTTTCTGTGCGGGTATTCACGGCCACAACGGAAGGCTCTCTTAAAACAATTCCTTTTCCACGCATATATACCAGCGTGTTTGCTGTTCCTAAATCAATCCCGATGTCTTTCACAAACATGCGCATGTCTCCTTTTGTTCTGTATCTATCTTGATTATACCATGTTTTTGATCAGAAAACAAGCATTCTGAAAGATTTTTTCATCAGCCGAGAACTGCTGTTTTCAATTTGGGATAAAATAAAAGGCCGATGATGATCATAATAATTTCCGCCACACAAATCCGGATCTGAAAGCCTAATGTTAACACAAAAATTTTTAAATTAATATCAAAAGTAGAAATGCCGACTTCAAATATTTTCCCAAGCCATGCAATACTGCTGATCCCTCTGGCAAACTCGCCAAGCAGACTGCCGATAATTACAGATGCTACCAGAACGGCAAACATCAAAAGGAATTGTTTCATGATATGCTCCTTTCGTAAAATTATTAAATCCCTGTTGAGCCAAAGCCAGAATTTCCCCGTTCGGTGTGATCGAGCTGATCTATTTGCAGAATATCGGGGAATAACACAGGCATTACAACAGCTTGAGCGATTCGCATGCCATGTTTGATAAAAAATTCTGTATGGCTGATATTATGCAGAGGGATTTTCCATTCTCCTCTATAATCGCTATCCACCACGCCGACGGCATTGGCCAGCGTGATGCCATATTTTGACGCAAGTCCGGAGCGTGGGAAAATCAAGATCACGGTTTCCGGATCAGAAGGCTGGCAGGCGATCCCCAGAGGGATGATCACGGTTTCTCCCGGTGGTATGCAGACGGGGGCATCCAGACAGGCGTATAAATCCGCCCCGGCACTATAAGCCGTTGCCCGTGTGGGAAGTATTGCTTTTTGATGTAATTTCTGAAATGCCAATTGCATTATTTCAAGCCTCCCTTAAAATATAACCCATTTGTTTTATGATCTGGTATGATAGCATCTGTAAGAATCTGCATCATGTATTCTGGTGATTCATCTGTAAAATAAAAATCATGAAATGACAGATCCTGAAAAGCATTTCGATCAGGAAAGAGAATTTCAGAATTATATAATTCTATATAATCCTGCGTACAGAGAAGCGGAAATTTCCGTCCGGTTCGATCTGTCAGAAAGCAGTCATGATGATGACAGCCATCTTGCGCCTTGATCGGACAAAGCCGAAATAGCATCATGGGAAGCCGTCCATAGAGATATGCCCCACAGGGGATGGCATGTTCTAATGCTAACAGCTGGCGGATGGATAATTCATAAGATCCGGTGAGATCCTGCAATCCGAATGATTTTAAAACTTCAACGGCTCTAAAATTTGTACAATTCAGGCCAAAACCGCCATGCAATTGAAAGCCGATTGCTTTTCCAAGATAAATATCAGCCAGATTATGACAAAGCAAATGTCGAAAGCCTTTTTGATATAATGCTTTGAGATCTTGTGCATAAGCGATTTCATTCGCAATCATCCGAGGGGATTCCAGATAAATCGACAAAGAAGGATCGCATTGTTTGGCAAGAGCCACCGGAAGGCAGAGAATTTCTGTTAAATCTAAGGCTTTTTGCATCTGTGCTTTTGTGCGGACATGAATCCGTCTGATCCCATAGAAATGTTGATTCTGTTTCGCAAATTCTGGAAGCTGATCCTGTATTTGATAAGCTGGGGTATTGGCATGAATGCGGAAGGCATCCATTGCAGTGACAGCATTCCGCCGGAGCGCATTGCATTGGGCGGCTGATAGCGTCAAATTTTCAGGATTATCCAGTGAAACATGATTGCAAAGATAAATGCTATCTCCTAGCTTTTCCATATATTTTTGAAGAATCGGCATTTGCAGGGGCATTTTCTGGGCTGGTTCAGGAATATCGCCCTGCACTTGTATGTGATTGCCTTCTTGATCTGATGCGATCAGCAAAGCGGGCTGATCCGGATGCAATTGCAAAGCAAAATCCAGCTTTGCGATTTTATAGGGATGCTGATAGAGATTTTGCATTGTTTTCAAAATTTTCTGACTTGCAATCACATCTTCTTTTGTACGAAAGCCGAACATATTCTTTTTCTGTCCGGTGAAATAGCCATCTGTGAAGCCACTCCGGGAAAAGATGGCCTGTAGCTGATGCATATCAGGCTGTTGCCCTTCTAATGCCATTCGTAAGGCAGTGACAGCAGCGGCGACATATTCGGGGCGTTTCATTCTGCCCTCGATCTTGAAAGAAGCCACGCCCATTTTTTGCAAAGCCTTGACATGAGAAACAAGACTGAGATCTTTTAAAGATAAAGCCGCCGGATTTGATCCGTCAGGCGTTCGCCAAGGCAGGCGACAGGCTTGAGCGCATTGGCCACGGTTGGCACTTCGTCCCCCGACGATAGAGGAAAAACTACATTGGCCAGATACGGACATACACAGCGCACCATGCACAAATACCTCGATTTCGATCGGCAATCGGCATAATTCCGCTAATGCTTTCTGATGCATTTCTCTTGCGGCGACGATGCGACAGCATCCGGCAGCTTTAGCCTGTAATGCGCCGGCGGAACTATGAATACTCATTTGTGTAGAAGCATGGAGGGGCATTTCCGGAATGATAGATCTGATAATCTGTAAAATGCCCAGATCCTGCACAATACATGCATCAATACCGCATTGGGCGGCCTGTTGGATAAAAATGCAGAAATCCTCTAGTTCCCGATCTGTCACAAGCGTATTGACAGCCAGATGCAATTTTGCATGATATAAATGGCATAGCTGGGCGGCCTGTTCCAGCTCATGCAGATCAAAATTAACAGCATGATTCCGTGCAGAATAAGATTTTGCGCCGACATATACGGCATTTGCGCCGCATCGCAAAGCGGCTGAAAGAGATTCCATGCTTCCGGCTGGTGCTAAAATTTCAGGTATCATAATTTTCTATTTTGAAGCTGGCCTTTCAGCTTTGCGATTTCCGAATGCAATGCATTGATCGTTTTCAGAGCAGAATCATGTTCGATTCTTGCTAGGCCGGCTTCTTCCACGTAATGCATGACCTCAGCATAAATATCCTCCGAATGCTGTTTTTCTTTTTCGACATCATCCAGCGCATGGAGGGCTACCATGATAGCGGCATCATGAGTTGATAACTCAAATTCTTGTTTATATTCTTCAATGCGTTCTTCCAGGACACGTGCCAATTCATACACATGATTAGGCGGATCAAGACTTTGCAGAATATATTCTTTACCGCAGATCATAAATTTGATTTTATGGGTCATAGGTTTCACCTTCACTCTTTTTTTTTTGCGTAATTCCGGATCACAGAAATCAGCATTGCAAAAGCAGAAGGGGGGATATCATCTGAAAC
This sequence comes from Ruminococcus sp. UBA7013, assembly GCA_002449585.1. Classification (GTDB taxonomy): domain Bacteria; phylum Bacillota; class Clostridia; order Oscillospirales; family Ruminococcaceae; genus UBA3855. The sequence goes on along the minus strand of DJXD01000109.1, from coordinate 8,970 downwards.
AGCAATGTGATGTTCTTCGTCATAGAATAAAGTGAGCTTATCCTCTTCAAAATTTTGTGTTTTTTCGGCAATGAGGATATCATTTTTGAGAATTCCCATTTGCGGGAAATCCTGAGGGGCATAGATAGCAAAAAGTTCTCTCGGTCTTCCGGGGGGATGGTAAGTGATATAATCTTTTGGGGCATTTTCTTCGGAAGCATCCAGATTTTCAGGATCTAACAGCGGAATTTTTTTATTTTTCGAATCTGAGATTACAATAGAGCGATTTTGCCCGATGGTCATATTAATTTTTCCATCCTGTTCCAGCTGATGGAGATAACGATGTATCGTAGAAGTAGAAGCAAGCCCCACCCCTTCACAAATTTCACGCACGGACGGCGAAATATGATATTGATCAATATAATCTCTGATAAATTTCAGAATATTTTCTGCTCTTCTCTGATTCATGATTCATGATTTCCTTTCTTGAGTTGATTTAAAATCATGCCTGCGACTTTATTAATATCACCACAGCCCATGGTTAACACCAGATCACCCGGCTGGACATGCGCTGTCACATAATTGCAGACATCATCAAAATTCTGATATTTGCGTGCATCTGTATATTCTATAGATTCATCCTGTGGAAACCAGACTGTTTTTTCCGGATTCATGATTTCAGCAAGATGACGTGTATAAATGCCATATGTGTTTTTCTCACGAGAGCCCATAATATCCGTCAGGACGGCAATATCTGCAATACGGAGTGCTTCTGCGAATTCTTCCAGATGCTGGGCAGTTCTGGAAAATGTGAATGGCTGAAATACTGCCCATACTCGCTGATAGGGCATTTCTTTGGCGGCTTTGAGAGTGGCTGTTAATTCTGTAGGATGATGGGCATAATCATCAGCAATAGTAACGCCATTGACTACCCCTTTGATTTCAAATCTTCTCCCTGCGCCACGGAATTCAGAAAGCCCCTGCTGGATATCCGGAAAAGCGATGCCGATTTGATCGCAAGCTGTCACCGCTGCTAACGCATTTAAAATATTATGCTCACCGGGAACTTGCAATATAATTCTGCCGAGGGCTTCGCCATTTTTGAGAACTGTGAAAGCAGATTGCCCACTGGTATGCATCACATCAATTGCACGATATAGATTCTGTTCTCCATAGCCGAATGCTATCAATTCTTTGCCTGTGATGCCTTCTATAGCTTTACAAGTATTATCATCATCGCCATTATAAATAATCATGCGTGATGTTAATTCACAGAATTGATGAAAAGACTTGATAATATTTTCCACTGTCTTGAAATAATCCAGATGATCCGCATCAATATTTAAAATAATAGCGATATCAGGATATAATTTCAAAAACGTATCCACGAATTCGCAAGATTCACAGACGAAAACATCACTTGATCCAGCGCAGCCACTTCCGCCGATGCAGGGGAGTTTTCCGCCGATAAAGGCAGATAAATCTACTTTGGCAGTACAGAGGATCTGTGCAATCATAGAGGTCGTTGTTGTTTTTCCATGTGTTCCGGATACGCAAACGGCGTTATCATACCAACTGCTGACAATGCCTAATAATTCGCTTCTTTCTAAGACAGGCACACCGGAAGCTTTAGCGGCGATCAATTCCGGATTATCGGCCATAATAGCGGCTGTATGGACAATGAGATCTGCATCTTTGATATTTTCCGCCCGTTGGCCGAACATGACAGGAATTCCCATTTTCCGGACAGCTTGCAACGTATCCGTTTCATTATTATCTGATCCGGTGAGATAAAATCCCTTCGCATGGAGGATTTGTGCGAGCGGATACATACCGCTTCCGCCAATGCCTATGAAATGGATATGTTTTTTCCCGGATAAAATTGATTTGTTCATAAAATACACCTAATTTCTTCTTAAAAAATTCATATTTATTGTTTATACTAATAAATAAAGACAGCTCTTTTTGTCATAAATAACAGGCGTTTCCTTTTTAAAATGGCCTATTTTAGGGAGCATATGCATAAAACATAAAATAATTTATCAGAGTTGTCTTATCATGATTAGGAGGTAATACTATTATGGAAATTACAGACATCAAAATCCGCAAACTCCTCACAGAGGGAAGACTCCGAGCCGTTGTATCCGTGACAGTGGATAATATGCTTGCCGTGCATGACATCAAGATTGTACAGGGCGATAACAGATTATTTATTGCTATGCCGAGCCGCAAAGATGAAAACGGCATTTTCCGGGATGTGGTGCATCCCATTCAGCCGGAAGCAAGAAAGATTCTGGAAGACAGCATTATGGATACTTATCAGACTTATCTGGCACAGGCCGAGGCAGAAGAGCAGGCCGCACATACAGAGTAATCCCTCACCGCACACTATTCTATGCAGGAACGGCATTAGCCGTTCCTTTTTTTCATGACTGCATAACGAAGAATAGCGACCTGAGTTTTAGCATCAGGGAATTGATCATCCAGCACCATTTGCACAGCCTGATCAAATGGCATTTTTTCGACATCCAGAAATTCATCTTGATCAAGCGACTGTTTGGTATAATGCAATTTTTTGGCCAGATAGATATGAATCACTTCACTGCAATAGGCAGGTGTAGGGAACACTCTGCCCATATAGGTGAATTCTTCTGCTGTGCAGCCGCATTCTTCCAGAAGCTCCCGTTTGCCGCATGCTTCATGATCTTCGCCATATTCCAGCTTACCGGCTGGGATTTCTATTGTAACGGTATCATGGGGATAGCGGAATTGTTTGACAAAAAGCACTTCTTCCTGATCTGTCAGCGCAAGAATGCAGACCCCACCCGGATGGCGGACAACTTCCCGGATGGCCTGAGAACCATCTTCCAGCTGGACAGTATCTTTCTGAATATGCAGAATACGGCCTTGATAAATTTCTTCTCTTTCAAGTTTTGTTTCGTTCAGATGTTCGGTATTCATGAGAATCTCCTTTCTGATTTTGAATATAATTTAATACATGCTTTGTATAAGCATCTGCGGCACGCACGCCCCCAGCGGAAAGATAATTTTGATTTTGCGCCTGTTTGGTTTCTACTCCGGGGAATGGAATGAGCAGATACAGAATCAATGCGATCACTCCGGCCAATGTCAGGCAGATGCCTATTTTCAGGCCGGGCAGCGTATAAGAAAATACAATCTGATTCTGACCTGTTTCGCATGGAATCGCCATAAATCCGCCGCTGACGTTTTCGATCTGTACAGGTTTGCCATTTACCTGAGCTGACCAGCCTTTATCAAAAGGCACGCTGAAAAATAGTAGCTCTGGTTTTTCAAGAGTAATTTCAGCGGAAAAGCCTTTTGCATCATATTGAAAATTCTGACAAGCATGCTCTGCATGAGCGGCGCAGGCTTCCAGATAAGATGCTTTTGATAATGCACTTGTTTCCGGATGATCCATTTCTAGTAAAATATCCTGATAGCGTTCGGCCTGTTCTGGTGATAATATCAGCGCATGGATCAGCAATTTTTCTTTTGTTGCATCCTGCATTTTGTCAAATGCATCTGTTAAGATATAAGTATCATAAGGGAATCCCATAGGGATGAAATAATCATTATGATAAATTGCAAATTCATTTTCTGTGCGATCATAAGAGAAGCCGGGCATATCACATTTTTCTTTTTCTTCCTGTGTTTCAGCATTGATCTTGCTGAAATAATATTTCACAGAAAATAGTCCTCTTAATGTATAATGCTCCTGTTCTGCTCTTGATGCAACATCTCTTGTTATGCCGATATTATGATAAAATTCCATGATAGATGGGCTGACGACACTCTGAAAGCATCTCATGCTAGAAAGCCCCCAGAACATGGGATAATTATCATAATCTTTTGAAATATCCGTCCGGAAATAATCAGCGTGATCATAAGAAATGCTAAGATGCTCTTTTCCATGAATCCCTTCACGAATATAAGATTTTGCATCTGTTCCGATGGCTTTTCCAAAATAGACAATAGAGCCTGTACAGGCAATACATGCGACTGTCGTGAAAAGCATACCCAGCATCAGGAAAGGGCGTTTTCTTTTTCTGAGATAGCAAATATAACAGCCCCCTAGCAAGCAAATCACGCTGATCAGCCATGTGATCCAGAAATAAACCGGAATCGTTGGCATATGAAAAAATTGAATATGATCCTCTGATTTCGTCGGGAGCAGAGCCATCAGGCCAAATAGCCCCAGCATGACCCCGCATATCTGAAAGCCTTGTTTCATGGAAATTTCTCTGTTATCTAATACATAAGCTGTCATCATCGCCATGATCAGCAAGGGCATATAATACCATCGGGCATAATAGGCCGCATTGAATAGATAAAAGGCACTATTGAGCACGGGCACAAATGCGCAAATCATACAGATGATGATTAATTTACTAGCCCAATGCTTTTTTTTCTGCTTTAAAAATGCCAATACCCCAGCCATTGAAAATAATGGGAAATAACCGCCGATGGAAGCCCATTTTGCATTTTTGCTGGAAAATAAATTTGTTCTGGCTGGTGCATCGGGGATCATGAAAAAGCTTTGTAAAATCCGGATGATCCGTGTTCGATCAGAATATAATAGCATATCCTGGCCAAATAAATACTCTGTCACCCGGCTGTTATCTAATACAGCCAATGCCGCCGGAAGCAGAACCGCACAGGCGATGCCTACCCCTATGATGGCTTCTATTGCCAATGCAAAGAATTTTTTCACTGTGACCGGGAAATCCTGATCAGAAAGGCGGATGAGAAAATATAAAATCAAGAATACCACCTGTCCGGCAAAGAAAAAATAATTGATCACGGCCATCAATGCCACGCATGCGGCAAACCAGCCTTTTCTATGATGTTGAATCAGCTGTTCCATAGCGATCAGCATGAGGGGGAAAAAGGCTGTCACATCTTGAAAATGATTAAAAAATAGATTAAATAACTGAAATCCGGAATACGCATATAATAACCCCCCGATCACTGCCGCATTTTGATTCTGTACAAAATGCCGTATATATGCGTAAGCGGTCATAGACGCAAGGCCATGTTTCAGACATAATAGCCATGGGATCGCATATAGCACCCATGATTTCGGCAAGATCACAGTCATCCAGAAAAACGGGCTGCCTGTTAAATAAAATGCATATGATCCCAGAAAACTGCTTCCCAGATCTGTGAACCAGTTCCAACCCGTCAGTCCACCGCTTCTGACGGCATCATTAGCGAGCGCATAAAATGGCAACTGCTGTGACACAAAATCTCCATAATAAATAAAATATCCCTGATTGATGCATAACAGCGGCACTAAAATCACCATCAGAGACACGAACCCCAGCCCGAAGGCTATGCCATATTTTTCATGACTCTGTTCTTTCAAAAAAATCATCTCCAGATCTGCAATTTTTGCACATTCTCTGCATATAGTAGAAAGGCGGCAGATTTACAGAAAAACGATATTCGGCAGAATGCCTTTTTCTGAAATATCCAAAAGCGCATAGCTTGGTTTTTTCCCATCACGTGGCAGGCCGAGACTTCCCGGATTGATGATATAAATGCCATTTTCATATTGACAATCGCTCACATGCGTGTGCCCATAAAGAATAATATCCGCTTGTTTCTGCTTTCCTTCATAGAGAATGCGAGCCGTGCCGAATTTGACCTGAAAATGATGTCCATGTGCAGCAAAGATTCTATGTCCATAGGGCAAATCCAGCGTCAAGAAGGGCGTGCCTTCATAAAGCAGGCCATAATCACAATTGCCATTGATATAATAAAAGCGTTCTCGCATTTGCGGATAGGTCAAAAATAATGTATTCACATCTCGTTCCCCGTCTCCCAGATGGATGAATCTATCTGCATCCTGATGCAATTGCATGACTTTGCTGAGTTTTGCATATGCGCCATGGGTATCAGAAATAATGATGATTTTCAAATGACAAAACCTCCTTACTTTAAAATCTAAATTTATTATAGCACAAACTGTAAAAAAATACAATACAGTTTCCGAGAAAGATTTTTTGAAAGAAAGGTGTTTTTTTATGCGTCCTGATCAAATCCAGAATCTGAACGGCTTATTGCAGGCAGTCAGCCAAAAATTAGGCGTTCCGCCCGATCAGCTCCGGAAAGAGTTTGAAGCTGGAAAATTCGACAGTGCGATCAAAAATATGTCCCCTGCCGAAGCCAATAAATTTCAGCAAGCTATGAAGAATCCGCAAATGATTGAAAAATTGATGAGCACGCCGCAAGCAAAAGCATTATATCAGAAACTGACAGGCGGCCAATAATGGAGGATCTGCTTGGCAAGATGCAGGAATTGCTTTCTGATCCGGAAAGCATGAAACAGATTTCTGAACTGGCACAGATGCTCAAAACAGATTCTGATGCATCCGCTTCTGTTCCTCCGGAAACCACGGTCAGCAATACAGATGGATTTGATCCGTCTGTATTGCTCAAAGCCGGAAATTTGCTAAATCAAGAACCAGATAAGAATATCAATTTACTGCTGGCATTAAGACCGCATTTAAGATCAGCAAGGCAAGAAAAACTTGACAGAGCTGTGAAATTATTAAAGCTTTGGAATCTATGGAAGCAGATGAAAAATTCAGGTATGCTGAGAAATCTGCTTTGACATGAGGCAGGGTGATAGAAATGGCACAATATCCACAGCAAAATTTTGATGCTATGCGACAGGATGCAATCAGGCGATCACGAGAGATGCAACGGCGAGCCATTCCGCCAGAAATGCCACCTCCGCCGCCTGTTCCTGTTCCGCCGCCGAGATCTAATCCGCCAGACTTGCATATTTCGGATGAATTGCAAAAATTATTGACAAGCTGGGACGGGGAAAAATTGGCATTGTTAGCACTGATCTATCTGCTTTATAGAGAAGGCGCAGAGCCGGAATTATTGCTTGCATTAGCCTATATCATGCTTTGAGGTGAAAGAGAATGCAATTTTTTTATTGGTTGCTGTGGGGGATGGCGATACTGATTTTAATCATTTTCTATATTCGGCATACAAAAAAGATCAGGGCATTTTTGCTAGGAAGCAGCACAGGCCTGACAGCCTTATTCCTCATGCATTTTTATGGGGAAGCCATTGGATTTGCGCCGACATTATGCCTGACGAATCTGTTGACATGCAGTATATTGGGCATACCGGGCATGATCTTGATCATTTTAGCGCAAGTTTACGGATAAACAGAAAACTGCCCCCAATATATCAGGAGCAGTTGTAATAATCGTGTAGTAATAGAGAACAGGATTTTTACTTGATTTCGATTGTTGCGCCAGCTTCTTCCAGCTTTGCCTTGAGTTCTTCTGCTTCTGCCTTAGAAACGCCTTCTTTGATAGCCTTAGGAGCACTTTCTACAACTTCCTTAGCTTCTTTCAGGCCGAGGCCAAGAACATCCTTGACAGCCTTGATAACAGGCATTTTCTTATCATTGAAAGAGGCAAGAATTACATCAAATTCTGTCTTTTCTTCTTCAGCGGGTGCGCCTGCGCCACCTGTAGGAGCAGCAGCCATAACAGCGGATACGCCAAATTCTTCCTGAATTGCTTCAATCAGTTCTGCCAGTTCGAGAACAGAAAGAGCTTTAATATCTTCAATAAATTTCTGTGTTTTTTCAGATGCCATGATAAAAAACTCCTTTTTCAAATTTCAAAAAAATAGGGATCAGGCCGCAAAACTTATGCGGCTTCGTTTGTCGTTTCGCCGTTTTTGTCGGCAACAGCCTGCAATAATGCAGCCAGCTTCTGAATAGGGCCTTGCAAAGAGCCAACCAGCTGGGCAAGCAGAACATCTCTTGACGGGATTTTTGACAGAGCCATGATTTTGGTTTCGTCATAGAAATCGCCTTCTACAGATCCGGCTTTCAGCTTAAATGTTTCGGATTTTTCAGCGAATTCTCCGAGGATACGAGCCGGGGCTGTCTGATCGTTTGCGGAAACTGCAATAGCAGTTGTACCATTCAGCAGTTCATCAAATTCTGTAACGCCGTTAGCGTTGAATGCTCTTTTGAGGAGAGTATTCTTTTCTACAAAATAAGTAACATTTGCTTCACGCAGATTCTTTCTAAGAGTCGTATCTTGTTCTACAGTGATACCCTTGTAATCAACGAGCACAACAGAGACGCTATTTTTAAGCAATTCAGACAGTTCAGCAACTCTTGCTTCTTTTGTTTTGAGAACTTTTGCACTAGGCATGAAAATTCACCTCCGGAAAGGATATTTGCCGCTGGGGGGATAAGAAGAGCTCCCCTGAACGCACAGAGGAGCAGAAAACGCTTGATGAAATCCGGTTTTGCACTCCTCGGCCGGATTTATGATTTGCATCACCGGCTGTCTTTAGAATACGTTGATTGACGACTTTGTTATTATAGCATATTTTAAACCATTTGTCAAGAGTTTTTTTGAAAAAATTTAATTTTCTGATTCTTTTTGTATGACAGTGATATTTTTTTGTTCGAGAGTATTTACATATTCTTGAGAAATATAGCCTTTTGAGATTATGATTTTTTCGAGGGAATCCATTTCCAGGAAACCGGCAATATCTTCTATTTGCGTGCCATAGATTTCCAATACTTTGATCTGATCCAGAAAGGCAAAATCAGAACTATCTTTCAGGCTGTACTGCTCATGAAAGGGGGTATCATCTGTAATGATCAATTTATCATCTATTGTTGCGGCACTGATGCTCAATACGGTAAGAGAAGGACAAGCAGAGAGATGTTTCAGATTTTTAGCACTTGCTATGCAAAGATCTATTTTCTTGGGAGAATCTGATTTTACATCTGAAAAATCAACACTGGAATAGACAAACCAAAGTTGATGCAGATCCGGAAGCTGAAATATTTGATTGATACTATCACCATTGATTTCTGAATGCAAAATAGCAAGCAAAGTAAGCTGATCAAAATCATACATTTTTTGGATATCATCATCTGTTATGTTATTAGTGAACTCTCCCCCGCCTATAGAG
>DJXD01000102.1 GCA_002449585.1 Ruminococcus sp. UBA7013 | reverse complement strand
TGTACTCACGGCTTGGTTTTCGCTCTATTGGAGTACAGGCACATCACAAGAGACAACACCCTGTTGTTCTCTCAAAAAATCTGAGTTCAGTATATCATATTTTTTAGCATTTGTCAAGAAGGTGGGACGCAATTCATCCCCCACCTACAGAGGTGGGGGATTTCTTGCTAACTTCTGTTAAAATTTGTCAAGTTTGTAATCATATCGATTTTTGCGGTATCAGTTTGCCAAGCAGAAGTAGCCGGCCATTTGTCATGCCCTCTCCGCATGTGTATAAAGCAATAATATGATCATCGGCGTGAAAATCACAAGTGCGTTTCCATAGCGCAATTTTATTGATATAAGCAATCATATCCGGCAGCGATTCTTGATTTATCAGCTGTGGATTTTGGCATAATATTTCATCATAACAGCTCGTTTTGCAGATAGCAAAAAATGCAATATCATAAATTGCCCCGATCGTCTGCAATGTCCCCGAAGTATGCGCCTGAAAATAATCCTGTTTCAGAAAATTGGCAATATCCCCGAACATTGCGCCATTATTCATATGATGCGCATACACAATGCTATAAGTATCAGACATATCAGAATGATTCTGACAATCTAGAAATACAGCCCCTGTAAAAGAAAATTCGCCATAGATATTTTGATTCAGATATTCTGTATTATTCTGACATGTGACAACAGGATAATTAATATGCGTATCCTCAATTGTCAGCCAGGCAAATACATCCGCAGTGATCTCTTTTAATTGCTGTAATTCCGGGGCTTCTGGATTTTTAATATCTGGTTTATAGCGAAGCAGAGATTGATCTATCAATGCACTATGCTTGATTTGATACGTATCCCACACAGAATAGGCACTATACAGGATCAGGCAGAAAAAGAACAAATAAATGATCAGATCTATCAAATTTTCTCCGATATGGGCAAGCCAAGCGAATCCTTTCATCAATTTCGTTTTCGATTCGAAACAGCTAGGCCGATTGCACCCATACCGGCGATCAGCATAATTCCCAGATAAGAACCATATTCCCGTGCAAAGCCTGTTGCTACAGTAACACTTTTATTATTATTAAAAATCAGGTTAACTTGTTCCGTATTCCCTACAAATTCGGGCTTGATGCTTCCCTTAAAAGAGCGAGGATCAGAAATAGTGTCTTCTGATTCTGATAGCATATTTTCAGGATCGCTAATAGAAGTAGTATAACTAAGATAACTATAATCTGCTTCGGTCACAGTGATAATATCCGTAGGGCTTAAACCGTAAATATAAAATACATCATTATGTTTCATCTGGATCGTGAGGGGTGTTTCTGCATTAGCTTCTAATTGATATACATGATCTCCGCATACAACATGATACCATTCTCCAGCTGTGCCGGCTACACTGACAGTAAAATCAAATAATTGATTTTGATCACCCAGATTCCCGGAAACCTGTTTTTTGACCTGCAATTGATATATATTTTTTTCATAATCATTTGACCAAGAGACCCCATTTTCTTTTATTTCGGCATCTCCGGTTTCATTGTTATGCGTAATGATAATCTCTTTCACGGCACAGCCCTTAGAGGGATCACCAGGGCTTGTTTCGGTGCTATTGGCATAATAGATATAAAGATAGACATATCTTTCCGGATTGCTATCATTGATCATGCCATCATAAGTGCTGGGCAGTTCCGTCAGCTGATAGCGATATACCCCCGGAATGATATTGCCACTTTGTAATAATTCTGTATTGATATAAATCGGCTGGCTGATGATGAGTTCTGTTTCCCCAATATCAGAATCTTGAGGGGAAAAATTAAGAATCGCTTGTTGAGAAGCATCACTAGTGAAATCATTCGGATCAAAAGAAAGTAAGCCTTTTGTGCCCCATCTCCAGCCATGTGTTTCATTCTCGATCATGCTCTCATGCCGATCGGTATCATTTTCAGAGGAGACCATAATTTGAAAATCGGCTGTCAGATTTGGCGCATAGGTAAAGCTTTTTTTAGGAATTTTCTTGCTGATATCAAAAGAGGTGATAGCTGGGGGCATGGGATTAGGTTCTTCTTCCGCATGCGAAATCATCCCAGATGAACATAAAATCAGGATTGTTGAAATAACTGCGCCTTGCTGAAAATAAAATTTGCGTCTCATGAGCAATTATCCTTTCTTGATGAGATTAAAATAGATTTCTTCTAAGAACAGTGATCACTTTTCCTTTGATATTGGCTTTTGGAATCGCTCCATAAATACGGCTATCTTTTGCATTTTCACGATAATCCCCTAATATAAAATAGGCTTCATTGCCGATTTCCATCGGATAGGAGATATTACTATCAAACATAGGAGTAGGATAATAAATATCTTGTTCCAGCATGACACTATGATTAATCATAAGTGCATCAGAATCTGTGATTTCTATAATATCACCGCTTTGCGCAATGATTCTCCCCACATGCAGATGATCCCCGGCTGTATAGACGATCACATCATTCTGATGAAATAGAGTAGCTCTGCGCTGATAGAATAATACATCACCTGCACGGATACCCGGTTTCATATCCTCATTCGGCATGGGCAGAAGGCCGAACATGATGCCGAATAGCAGATAAAATAGACATAGCAGAAATAATAATTTTAGCAAAATACGGATCATTGTCTGTTTCATCATGCATGCCCTTTTCTGAATCTATAAATCATCATGCCACTTAGAGCGATTATCAATAATAAGCTATCATCTATGAGATGCAATCCCGTAGCCACAGGGAACGGAGCAATCGCAGGGGCTTCCCGGCTGAATTTGACATCATCAATGATATTTCCCTTTGTAGGATCATGATTTGTGCCGGATATGGAAAGAAATAAATATCTTGTTACATATTGATTTTCGGGTACAGTATAGATAGCATTATGATAAATCCAGCCATTTGCCGTGGCGGTTGCTTCTTTTGCACCAGAGAGCCGATTTTGATCCAGAATTTCAGATTTAAAATCAGCAATTCCTGTTTCCGTCGAAAGATCATAATTTCCGATTTCGGGCACAGTTACCACATTTCCATCAAACCATGCTGTTGGAATCGGAACGACATACATCATATTTGTCGCATTTCTCCCTAATTGATAAAATTCCCAATACATGATAGAGCCCGGAATCGTGAGAATATCTTGATATAATGCCCCCACAGCGTTACAGAGAATTTCTGCGCATTGGCTATCATGCAGATGGATAATTTCCGAACCATAAGCATTTTTTGCGCTGGAAGCATCGGCAGAAGGATGAATTAATTCGATCCTGTTATCAAAAGCAGTAGTTTTCCATGCAATATTAATATCATTTTGTGAATAATCGGCAAGTATCTGGGCATTCCAATTCCAGCCCCCATCCGCAGGAGCTACTTTAGAAGCATCAGGGCTTTCGAATCCGCCATTTTGGATGGTATCATAATAGGGAACTTGCATAGCAGAAGATTCTGCAATTTCCTGATCCTCCTGCAAAGCGATGACTTTATATTCATATAAATCTGAATCAGGTGCAATCAGGCGATCATAAGCCACATTCAGCCAATTTTCTGTAGGATCTGCCGGGATATGATAATCTAGTCCATATGCATTTTCTATCAATTCCCATGGATCAGAAGATCCGGCCGGCCGTCGATACCATTGATAAATGATTTTTCCCTCCGGAATGTTTCCGGATAATTCTGCTAAGAAACGGCCATCTTGCAAAACCGTATCTTTGATTTTGATAGAAATATTTTCTTTCTGATGCCATGTAATCGCATAAATAGAAAATTGATCTGTATCAAATAGGATAGAATGCTTGTTTTCTATTGTCGTGATGCGTTCCGGTTCAGAATCATGAATATGATGCAATGTGATATCCTCGGCATGTTCGGGCAAATTCTTGAATGCGATATTGACATTGATAGTTCCTTTGGGTTCGATTGCTATATTATCTTGATAAAGACTAATATCCAAAGCGGAAAACTGTACTGGATCATGATTAGCATCAAGATCTTGTATGATGTGATATGCGTTTTGATAGGCCTGTTGATTTTCAGATAATTCTGTCACATGCAGAAAGGCATGATCTGGAAAGACAGTTGCATCTGCTTTGATGGTAACATGATAATTCTGTGTTTCGCAGGAGGATGCTATCATCTGGATTGTATTCCCTTCGGATTCTTCCGACCAGGTAAAGCATAAATCCTGCTTGATCAGATCTGTAACAGCATTCGCTTCTATGGCAGAGTTCGAGAAGATCAGAAATAGCATGTTGAAAAACAGCAGAATGATACTATTTTTTACTTTCTGAATAGAACGCACCCCCTAAAATCAAAACATATTGCATTCTATTCGGAATGGATATTGAATATTCCTCATGCATCAAAAAAAAGCGAAGCCAACAGACTTCGCTTTATTTTATAAAATTAACATCGCATCGCCAAATGAAAAAAATCTATATTTTTCCTGTACAGCGATTTGATAAGCCTGCATTGTCTTGTCATAGCCTAAAAAAGCGGATACTAACATAATCAGAGTGCTTTCCGGAAGATGAAAATTTGTGATTAATCCATCAATGATTTTAAACTCATATCCGGGATAGATAAAAATATCTGTATTACCTTCACAAGCAGTGAATAGATTATCACATCTTTGAGCGGCAGATTCTAATGTTCGGCATGAAGTCGTTCCGACAGAAATCACTCGTCCGCCATTTTTTTTGGTTTGATAGATCAAATCGGCTGTTTCTTGGGGTAGCATAAAATGCTCAGAATGCATATGATGTTTTAAAATATCCTCTTCTTTGACAGGGCGGAATGTGCCAAGGCCTACATGCAATGTCACATAAGCCAGATTTATGCCTTTTTTTTGGAGATCAGAAAGCATTTGTTTGGTAAAATGCAAGCCTGCTGTGGGGGCGGCGGCAGATCCGATTTCATGGGAATAAACAGTCTGATAGCGTTCTTTATCAAGCAATTTTTCTTTGATATAAGGCGGCAAAGGCATTTGACCGATCTCATCCAGAACAGTATAAAAATTTTCTTCACAGGAGAATTTGACAATGCGGTTTCCATCTTGTTTGATTTCCAGAATTTCAGCCCGGAGTTTGCCATCTCCGAAGCGGAATTTTGCACCGGGTTTGCATTTTTTGCCGGGGCGGCAGATGATTTCCCATTGATCAACGCTGATCTGATGCAGAAGCAAGAACTCGACAAAGCTGCCTGTTTCTTCTTTTTGGCCGTATAATCTAGCTGGGAGCACACGGGAATCATTGAGGACTAATAAATCACCGGGCTGTAACAGATCTATCAGATCATAAAAATGGTGATGGCAGATTTCACCTGTTTTTCTGTTGATGGTCATCAGCCGGGAAGCATTCCGAGGTTCTATCGGATGCTGTGCAATTAATTCTTCCGGTAGATCATAATAAAAATCAGATTTCTTCATAAAAAATCCTTTCTTTCAGAAATTTTATTAAAAATTTAAAAAATACTATTGACAAATGCCACAAGACATGATATGATATAAATTAGGATAGAGGTGCGGCCGAGATCAGTAGTCGTTTAGAGAGAACTCCACTCAGTGAAGAACGGCAAAAGGCAAAGCCGCCGAAGAGCAGAATTCAGGAGTAAAATTCTGGCTCTGGTGTTTTACTGAATAAGTACAGCACTGTCATCATGTGTGATGGAGAGCTATCGGCATATGCCAGTAATTCTATTATAGCACATGATGAACCGGTTTGCAACCGGTTTTTTGATTATATCCAAAATTTTTTTAAAGGAGCATAAGAAGATATGAAACAGTATAATGTAGGTATCCTAGGCGCAACGGGCATGGTCGGCCAGCGTTTTGCCACTCTCTTGGCAGAGCATCCTTGGTTTCAGATCAAGGTGCTGGCAGCATCTCCCAGAAGCGCAGGAAAAACATATGAGGAAGCTGTTGGCAGTCGCTGGGCTATGACTGTTCCCATGCCAGAAAAATTGAAAACAATGATCGTCAAAGATCTGAATGCTGATATGAATGAAATTGTATCTCAGGTAGATTTTGTATTCTGTGCGGTAGATATGAAAAAAGAGGAAATCAAGGCTCTGGAAGAACGCTATGCAAAAGCAGAATGCCCTGTGATCTCGAATAACTCTGCAAATCGTTTTACCCCGGATGTGCCTATGGTCGTACCGGAATTAAATCCGGAACATATCGAAATTATTGAAGCACAAAGAAAGCGTCTCGGCACAAAGAAGGGCTTTATTGCTGTGAAATCCAATTGTTCGATTCAGAGCTATGTGCCGGCACTACATCCGCTTAGAAAATTCGGTCTCAAGAATGTATTAGCATGTACCTATCAGGCCATTTCTGGCGCAGGCAAGACATTTGAAACATGGCCGGAAATGCTGGATAATCTGATTCCTTTTATTGGCGGCGAAGAGGAAAAATCCGAACAAGAACCGCTGAAAGTATGGGGTGAAATGAAGGATGGCCAGATCATCAAGGCAAGCACGCCTTCTATCACAACACAATGCTTGCGTGTTCCGGTTTCTGATGGTCATACAGCAGCTGTATTTGTTTCTTTTGAAACGAAGCCTTCTAAAGAAGAAATTTTACAGCTTTGGGAAGAATTCAAGGGCGTTCCGCAGGAATTAAATCTGCCTTCTGCGCCGAAGCAGTTTATTCATTATTTTACAGAAGATAATAGACCGCAGGCAAAGCTTGACAGAAATCTGGAGGGTGGTATGGCTGTTTCCGTTGGCCGTCTCCGTGAAGATACCCAGTATGATTATAAATTTGTATGCCTGTCACATAATACGCTCAGAGGTGCAGCCGGCGGCGGTGTACTGCTTGCGGAATTACTCGCTGCAAAGGGCTATTTTGATTAAATCCTATCACAGGAGGCATTATTATGAAAAATACCATTTTTACTGGTGCAGCCGTTGCGATTACAACACCGTTCAATCTGGATGGGTCTATTAATTATGAAGGCCTTGGGAGAAATATTGATTATCAGATTGATAACGGAACGGATGCTATTGTCATTTGCGGTACAACTGGCGAATCCTCCACTATGACTGATGCCGAACACCGTGAATGTATTAAATTTGCGATTGATTATACTAATCATCGAGTTCCGGTCATTGCCGGAACGGGTAGTAATGATACACGCTATGCAATTGAGCTTTCTGTAGAAGCACAGAATCTCGGTGCAGATGGCCTTTTGCTGGTAACGCCGTATTATAATAAAACCACACAAGCCGGTCTGCTGGATCATTTCACAATTATTGCTAACAGCGTAAAAATTCCGATTATCCTGTATAATATCCCCGGAAGAACGGGTATGAATATCGCTGTAGAAACGGTTGAAAAGCTGGCACATCATAAAAATATTGCCGCAATCAAAGAAGCATCCGGAAATATTAGCTATACAGCACAGGTAGCCGCTTCTTGTGGAGATCTGATTGATATTTATAGTGGCAATGATGATATGATTGTTCCGATCATGTCCCTTGGCGGAAAAGGTGTGATTTCTGTATTGTCCAATATCTTGCCAAAAGAAACGCATGAAATTGCAAAACTCTGTCTTGATAATGATTTCCAGAAAGCAGGAGAATTACAGCTGAAATATCTGGAATTGATCAATGCGCTGTTCTGTGAAGTCAATCCGATTCCGATCAAAGAAGCTATGAATCAATTAGGCATGGCGGCTGGTTCATGCAGAATGCCGCTCACAAAGATGAGTGCGGATAATGTGGCAAGACTGCTTTCTGCTATGCAGGGGCTGAATATGCCTGTCTCTGTTGTGGATTGATGGCAGACGGAGGCTGAAAGTCATGGAACAAATTAAAATTCTGATTTCCGGTGCATCCGGAAAAATGGGTCATGCCGTGGCATCCGCTGCGGCTGGCCGTGAGGATGCTATCATCTGCGCTGGTGTAGATCTGAAAACCAATGCTTATGCAGATTTTCCAATTTATGAAACATTTTCTGCCGTTCCGGAAAAACCCGATGTGATTATTGATTTTTCTAATCCGGCTATTCTGGATGATTTATTAAATTATTGCCTTGTCAATGGCATTCCGTGCGTATTGGCAACAACAGGCTATTCAGAAGAACAGACAGCCAAGATCAAAAAAGCCGCTGAAAGCATTCCTGTATTTTTCTCATTCAACATGTCATTAGGAATTAATCTGCTGGTTCAGCTGGCAAAGAAAGCCGTTTCGATTCTAGGGGATCAGTTTGATATTGAAATTGTAGAAAAGCATCATAATCAAAAAATTGATGCGCCCAGCGGTACAGCCTTAATGATTGCCGATGCGATTAATCAGACCGCAAATCAGCAATATCATTATGTATATGACAGGCATTCTAAGCGGCAAAAGCGTGAAAAAACAGAAATCGGTTTACATGCCATCCGGGGCGGTACGATTGTGGGGGAACATGATATTATCTTTGCTGGACATGATGAAGTCATTACGCTCTCACATAGTGCAGCATCAAAAGAAGTATTTGCCGTTGGTGCAGTCAATGCCGCTGTTTTCTTAGCAAAACAGAAAGCAGGGCTTTATGATATGAGCGCATTAATGACAGATTAGAAAGAAATAAAAATACTGCATCTTTTCGGATGCAGTATTTTTTTATCCAATTTTCGGCAGAATACCCCCACTTCTAAGCGAAGCGAAAGTGGGGGATGAATGCCGATTTTTTTACTGAAACTATTGACAATTAGTAAAATATGTGATATAATAGATACATAGGAATATCCTAAATATAAAAGAAAGGAGAAAAACTATGTATCTAACGGTAAAGCAACAAGCGAAACATCTGTCAAAGGAAGAATACAGCATTTTGAGAGAATTGTGTCATACAGCAAAAAATCTTGCCAATGAAGCAATCTACAATGTCCGTCAGTATTACTTCACAGAGGGAGAATATCTGAAATACGAAAAGAATTATGCATTGCTGAAAGACAGTCCCAATTACAAAATGCTCAACTCCAATATGGCACAGCAGATTCTGAAAGAAGTTGACGGCTCATTCAAAAGTTTTTTTGGATTGCTAAAACTTGCAAAGAAAGGTAAATATTCTTTCAGAGACTGCAAATTACCGCATTATCTGCCAAAAGACGGCTTCACAACACTTGTGATAGGGTTTGTCAGACTGAATGGAAACAAGCTGATTCTGCCGTATTCCAATACATTCAAAAAATCATACAAGCCTGTTGAAATCAAGATACCGCCGATACTTGCTGACAAGCATATCAAGGAAATCAGAATCATTCCGAAATCAGGAGCAAGGTTCTTTGAAATTCAGTATACTTATGAAGCTGAATGTATTCAGAGAAATCTTAATCAAAACAATGCACTTGCTTTGGATTTAGGAGTAAATAATCTTGTGACTGCTGTATCAAGTCAAGGCAGAAGTTTCATCATTGACGGCAGAAAGCTGAAAGCTATCAATCAGTGGTTCAACAAAGAAAATGCAAGATTACAGGATATTAAAGACAGACAGGGCGACAAAAAAAGAACAACAAACCGTCAGAAAATCTTAGCTGACAAAAGAAACAGACAAGTCAATGACTATATGAGCAAGACTGCAAAGAAAATCATTGATTATTGTATTACTCATGATATTGGTACACTTGTTATCGGCTACAATGAAACATTTCAGCGTAATTCTGACATGAACAAGCGTAACAATCAGAATTTTGTCAATATTCCGTATGGGAAACTGCGTTCCAAACTGGAATATCTTTGTGAACTGAACGGCATTGTTTTTGTAAAGCAGGAAGAAAGCTATACTTCAAAGGCATCTTTTTGGGACAGAGATAATATTCCTGTCTATAATGCAGACAATCCGCAGTCCTATAAATTCAGCGGAACACGCATACGAAGAGGGTTGTACAAAACTGCTGACGGAACATTACTCAATGCAGATGTCAATGGTGCATTGAATATAATGAGAAGAA
>DJXD01000065.1 GCA_002449585.1 Ruminococcus sp. UBA7013 | reverse complement strand
ATTCTCTGTACTCACGGCTTGGTTATCGCTCTATCGGAGTACAGGCACACCATGAGAGATAACACCCTGTTATTCTCTCCAAAACTCTAAGTTTAGTATACTATATTTTTTAGCATTTGTCAAGAGGGGGGATGCAATTCCTCCCCCACCTATAGAGGTGGGAGATTCCTTGCTAACTTTTGTTAAAATATCAGCGATTGCGTCCATCCTTCCAAGACTGCAAAAGTGAATTTCCGTGACATTCCTTCCATGTACAGCACCTTCGGCTTCGGAGATGACTTCCTCTGAAACTTTCAGTTTTTTTATCAAGTTTTCTATCTCAGAAACAGAACGCTGCGGTGCAGGTTTCACATTCTTCGGCATCTGTTCAGGTAAGGAATTGCCTTTTATGTCTTGACTTTCTTCTTCAATGCCTTGAAATTTGACCGTCATTTGCGTACCTGTTATTGTGTGACATTCTTTGCGGTGATTTCCATATCGGACAGACCAAGCGAATTGATTGTATTCAGAAAAGTTGTTCGGTCAATCAGTTCCAATAATGCAGTCGTCAGCATATCTCCGGCGGCTCCCATTCCGCAGTCCAGATATAAAGTTTTCATGTGCTGTTCTTCCGCATTTCTGCCAGTTTCCTGCAAAGTGCAGAATAACCATTTTCAGCATCATCAATATCAGCAATGGTTTGTTCCATAGGACATATTCCTGTTCCGGCACGGTTGATAATTTGTTCCGTGAGTGTCTCATATTCACAGATGACACCATGAGTTTCCAGAAATTCCTTTGCTGATTTTGACATGACTTTGCCATAAACAGCACAGATACCAGCCTTTACAAAGAGCATTGCTGCCGCCTTGCCAACGATTAAATCGGCAACGGAATAATCTGTCAGTTCTTTTCCCTCAGCGAGAAAATGCATCATCGAGGAGATGCCTTTGCCGTCATCAATGACGATAAAACCGTCATGGCAAAGGCATATCGAATGACCGTCAAGGTGCGATTTTGCAAATTCAAGGTCAGTCATTTTCATTCACCATGAGCTTTTTCAGTCCGATAATGATAACAGAAACAAGCACCGCCTGCACTGCCAGTCCGATGAACCCTGTCTGAATCTGTGCCCAAATCATGGCAGGCGTGAACTGTGTAAAACTTTGTGTGAGTACAGTCAATCCGAGAAATGCAGCTCTGCCAGTCACCTGTGCCAGCTATCTCCTCTTTGGTTACGCCGTGTGCCTTAGCGTTTTGCAAATGGTAGGAAAGTGAACTGTCCGTGATGCCTGATGCCATCAGTGCAACCACTGTGATGATACATTTTGTTTTCATATCAATTGCCTGTTCGTTCCATACTTCGCCAAACAGTACATCATCATTGAGATGTGCAAACAGCAGTCTGTGTGATTCTTTCGCTCATGCTAAAACTTCCTTTATTGTAATGATAATTCCGCTGTCACATCTCCATCACCAAGAATAGATTTTAATTCTTCCTGAGTGATATTGTCGATATGTCCCAGCTTTGTAAAATTCCATGTATTGACATCATAATAAATAGTAATCTGATTTCCCTGATAGAGAATCAAATCCCCTGGCACAGTTGTAATGCGTTCATCATTTCTCGGCAAGGTTTCGGGAAGTGTTCCGACTTTTTCAAAATTGCCATAATCACTCATTTCTATTGTGATTGCACCATTTTTCAGAAGTTCTTTCAATGCTTGTGCAGATGAATTATCCTCCAGTGAAGCTATAAGTGTATATCCGTTTACATCAATATTCAATTTTTGTTCTTCTGCGTTAAAGGACAAATCCAAAGTATCCAGCCATGCAGAAACATCATCTACAGAAGCATTTACTGAAAATCTTTTTCCGCTTAATTGCTCTCCAATCGGAACGAGATTCCTGATATTGTTTTCACTTGTGGAAATTCCGCTGCTGCCTGATGTACAGAATGGTATTACGGTCTTGTCTGAAAAATCATAGCTTTCCAGAAACGTATCAATGATGCGTGGTTCTTCTCCCCACCAAATCGGATACCCAAGAAATACAATATCATAGGATTCCATATTGTCAATTGCACCAGAAATTTCTGGACGGACGGATTTGTCATTCTGTTCCTGATTGGCTCTGCAAGAGGAATTGCTGTATTGGATATCCTCATTGGTATACGGTGCAGCGGCTTCTATTACATAATTATCTGCATCTGTCAGGTCAATGAGATATTCTGCAATCGTTTCTGTATTTCCTGTACAGGAAAAATATGCTACCAGAATATTACTTATTTCATTTTCCTGCTGATTCAATAGCTGCTGTTTCATCAGACATAAATCATATACATTCCAGACATCATCATGATTCAAATCATAAGGCTTGTCTTTTAGATTTTCTTCTGCCGGCTTTGCAAGCAGAAAATTCTGTAAATTCTGCACATCCTGAACTGTATACACGGACTGTTCTGCCGTTTCATCAGCTTCGGTTGAAACTATACCGGAAATAAAAGCAGTCAATGCAATCATTCCGGAAGAAATGACTGAAATCAATTTTTTCAATGCAATCGCCTCTTTCAGATACGCAATTCCTCAATCCATTTTTTCAGTGAAGCAGCAGACGGTCTGCCGTTCAGGATTTTTCCTTCTGTGATTTTTGTATCAGCTGATACGCTGTTTTTCAGATATTTCACAGTATCCCCGAAACCGCTGCCGCCGGATGTTGCAAAGAGAATCACTGTCTTACCAGAGAAATCATAGCTTTCCAGAAACGTATTGATAATAGTCGGTGCAACATACCACCATACAGGAAATCCGACAAAAATTGTGTCATAATCTTCAATATTTGCATTTTTGTCAGCAAGTTCAGGGCGGGAAGATTTATTGCTCATTTCCACACTGCTTCTTGACTGTTTATTCTGCCAGTTCAGGTCAGCAGAGGTATAAGGAACAGCAGGCTTGATTTCATACAGGTCAGCACCTGCGGCTTCTGCCAGATTTTTAGCTGTTCCTGCGGTTACACCGCTTGCACTGAAATAGGCAACTAAAATTTTACTCATGATAAATTCCTCCTCATAATTGTTTGCCTAACTGATAGGCGAGTTCTGGATATTCTGAATTTCGTGTCATTTCGACTGTTCCACAGCCATAGCCTAAAATACTGCCACAATCCTGAAAATGCAGGTATCGTACCAGAGTTTTATAATGCGTTTCCAGTGCTTCAAATGTCCAGTCATCTGCATTCCATGCAGCACTAATCAGTGCCGATTTCATCTGCTTACGGGTAATTCTGAAATTAAATGCACAGAAACGGTCAATCAGTATTTTCAACTGTGCTGACATTCCATAGTAATATAAAGGTGTCACAAATACTATCATATCCGAATCAAGTATGATTCTTCTGATTTCCGGCATAGCATCTTTCTGGACACAGTCACCTTCATAACCACATCTAATACAGCCTGTGCAAGGGTGAACATTCACCCTTGCCGCATCAATCACTGAAACAGTATGACCGGATTTCTCAGCTCCTCTGATAAATTCATCAGCAAGCAGATTAGAAGAACCATGCTTGTTAGGACTACTTTTCAAAACTGCAATTTTCATTACTTCATTTCCTTTTCCCAGAAACGGATAACATTCAGTTCCAGACTGTCAGCCACTTTTTCAAGTTCTGTCACTTCCTCGGCAGTCAGAGAGATATTGGCGGCTTTGACTGCATCTTCCACATGTCTGGATTTTGTAACTCCGATAATCGGCAGAGTTTCTTTTGCAATCGCCCATGCAACGGGAATTTGTGCGATTTCTACTCTGTACTTATCAGCGACTTTTTTCAGAGCCTGATTCATGATTTCGAGCTTATCAAGAATCGGATTATAGGACTGCGCTCTTGCAGAGCCTTCCGGCATCGGATGAGCAGTATCATATTTTCCGGAAAGTGCGCCCTGTTCCAGTACCATATAGGAGAAGAATATAATTTCATTTTCTTTGCAATAGTCAAGAATGCCTGAATCTTCCGAAAAACGGTTGATAAGGCTGTAATGATTCTGTACGGCTGACAGCTTCAGACCGTATGCTTTCAGAATTTCATCTGCCTGTTTGATTTCAGCAAGATTATGATTGGAAACACCAAACATAGGAACATTTTCTTTTCCCTCAAAATACTTTGCGAGTTCTTGTGTCCATTTCGGTGCATCCCAAATATTATGAATCCAGTAAATGTCGAAACGGTCAAGTTCCATCAGACTGAGCTGCATTTCAATCATATCCTGCATGGCAGTTGGTGAGGAAGCATCTGCACACTGAGGCGTGAATTTATCCGATATAAGATAGGATTCCCTCGGCAGTCCTTTCAGAAAACCGGCAAGCACCTTTTCAGAATTGCCCATACCGTAAGCATAAGCCGTATCCCACAGATTCAGATCATTCTGCATAGCGGTTTCAAATATCGGACGGAGTGTATCTGCTGTTAGATTTCCGCCGAATGTTCCGTCATTACCCCATGCCCACGCACCAAGGGCGATTTTAGGTAAATTTTTCATCTTAAATTCCTCCAATATCTATTTTTTAAATCTCCAGATTTCACACAGGAGATTTTTAAATCAAAATTTACGCTTGCACTTTTAACAGTGCATACATCTTCATATCTATTACTTCACCATTTTTTACCGCATTTTGTTTTAATAAGCCTTCAAATTGGAATCCAGCCTTTTCAAGCACACGGCAGGAAGCGGAATTATGAGAAAAAGGTTCGGCATAGATACGAATCATATCACTATTCTTGAAAACATATTCACAAATTTGTTTTACTGCTTCTGTCATAATGCCATTCCCCCAATATTCTTCGGCGATATAATAACCTAATTCGCCAGTGTATCTATGAATATTTCCTTGACGAAATACACCAATACTTCCAATTGCCTTGTCATCAACAGTAACAGCAAAAGCAAAAGTATCATTTTCATCAGCTGAGAGCATGGCATTGATGTAATCTAAACCATCCTTTTCCGTATAAGGAAAAGACAAACCATCCCTTAGATTATTTTGTACTTTTGGATTAGACAGAGCTTTTGCTAAGTCAGCAGCATCAGATAATCTCCATTTTCTAATTTTACAAAACGTGAGTTCGATGAAAAAAGA
>DJXD01000137.1 GCA_002449585.1 Ruminococcus sp. UBA7013 | reverse complement strand
TCTTTTTTCATCGAACTCACGTTTTTTTAAATCTCATAAAAGCACTGTCATTAGCGAGGAGTGTTCCTGTATTTACATTAGAGCCGAAACCTGTAATTTTAAATTGGCTATCAGCATATTCACCTGCAAAGATTTGATAAGCTGTATATGTGTGTTCTGTTTTATCTGCATCAGTATTTTCTGTTTTACCATCTGTCTGAACTTTAACTGTTACATTCTGTGATTCGGCGGATACATTTATCATCATAGCTGGTGCTACGGAACACGCCGCAAGGGTAAGAGCAGCGATAAAGGCCGCAAATTTTCTTGTCTTTTTCATAATTAATTCTCCTTTTCGTGTTTTAATTGCGCCCGACACCGGACAGAGTGCCGGGCTTTGGCTTATAAATTTGACTTATTTTATCATGCGCTTTTGCGTCCGTTCCGCCTTTTGCGCCTGATGTACGGGATTGTGATGGACAAAGCCATTAAGCTCAGCCCAACGGCGGTATAACGGCGTGTGCCTGTGCCGCCTGCTTCGGGGAGTTCACCAGAGTCGGACTCCGTTTTCTTATTTTGAATCGTGATCAGACCAGTTCCGGGATTGGATGCCATGATGCAATAAACAGTACTGCTGTCACCATCATCAAACTGATAGCTGACATCAAAACCAGCAGGATTTACTTCTTCTGCCCAGTAATAATAGGAATTTCCATAAAGATCATAGGCAGGAAGATTAGAAATTTCTGTTACCCAATCATTATTATTTGTGATAGTGATTTTTTTGATAAAACTCTGAGTAATGGTGACATTAGAATTTGCATTAAAGAACTGAATCGTATCATTCAATGTCTGGAATGTTTTGGCTGATTTGAGATTCATAAGTCTGCTGACTGCTCCAGAACGTCCGCCCATCATCTTTGAGAGAAGCGTGTCATTATTGTTGGATGATGCCGTCTCTTCTGATTTTGAAAGGACGTTCGTCACAGAACGCACCTGACGACGTGGGAGAGGGGAGATTTTATTGAATATTACATACCCTCCTTTGGTATCGCTAGAAGAGCTTGAAATGGTAAATGAATTAGGGATGCTAACACTATTGAATGTAATTGTTAAATTACCATCTTGTGTATATGTTGATAAACTGGGAGAATAACTAATTTCAGAACTTAAATTGCTAGATTCAACTTGAAAACCATTATTTCCATACCATCCTGCTTTTATATTTCCTAAATTACCAAAGTTTATTGTAACATATTCATACTTATAATTTTCATGATTAACATGTACTCTCAAACTGCTTACTTGACTTGGAGTATAATCACTATAAGTCTTTGATTCTCCTTGGGAACTAAAATTAAAAGCATTTGATGATTCTACAGATATTTCTGCTGTAATTGGAGCAGTTTCTGTATCACCATGGCTAACATACCATAATTGAAGTTGAGAATTATTGCTTAATGCAACAACAACAGGAACATCAATTTCTGTTTCAGCATTTGGTGCTAAATTACTAACAGACCAATTATATTGAATCCACCATGGATTGTCTGTACCATCATCCTTTTTTCCTCTTGTCCAGCCAGAACCGGGATCAGCACTCTGTTCTGATTGTGGAGATACTCCCCACCCACCATTAAAATCAAGTGTAGTTGTGCCATTATTTTTAAATTTAATCTTAATGATCTTATCTGTTGAGATTTCTTTAGTGTAATCATATGGGAAAGCATTTGTTGTTTCTTGGGGAGGAGTTGCTTCTGTGGTAGTAGTTTCGGCGGCAGTTTCCTCAGCGATGAGAGTTACACTCGGAACGTCTGCAATATCTGTGGAACGCCTGATATTAACCTCTACAGAATCAGTTGCAGTGGGTTCATAGCCGACCCAATTTTTCTTTACATTGAGACTGACTGTTTTCAGCGTATTGGTGATAATGATTGATTTTTCTGATGCACTTTCAAATGTAACATCTTCCGAAGAATATGAAATATCAAATGCAGTCAGATTTGTAGAATCACCAACTTGTTTTTCAATCACCCGATAATGATAAAGATTATTATTATCATCTCTTTCAGGCAGATTATTGAATTCATTTGTCCAATTATCAGATGCAAGTGTCACTGTCTTGGCGGGGGTGTAAGATGTCCATGAGCCACTGTCACCAATTTTATATTGCAGTTCCGCAGTGACTGATTTTTGATAAATTTCTTGATCATCCTGGTTCATTGTGCCCCATTTTTTTGTAACAGAAAGTTTTGTGGGCTTACTGTTTCTGATGATCGTCTGCTGACCGCTTATCTGATAAGAGGATGTATACCCAGTTGGAACAGTTTTTTCAATTGCGTAGTAATAGTAAGTAGTTTCTGTATCATTCTGGGTAAGGGAAGCAGGAAGATTTGACCATTGCGCTGACCATTTTCCGGAGGAAAGTGTTACTTCTGGATCAATAACAGAAATGGTATATTCTGCTGTAGAATCATCTATTTTTGTAATTATGATTTCTGTTGTACCTGATTTTACACCTGTGATTGTCAATGTATTATTTGAAACAGAACCGCTTGCAATTTGATTATCCGTAATGGTTACGCTTTTGACATTAGAAATTGTTTTTGATTTTCCAGTTATGATGAGCAGAACATCATCACCATTTTGCATATTTTCATTAGTATAAACTGTAGGTTTATCTGAAGCATTGGTTTCAATCGCTTTGAGCTGTGCGCTGGTCAATTCACTTGTGGATTGTATCAGATAAGCTGTAATAGAATCATTAGTGTGTGAAGATTCACCATCACTCCAGATTTTATTTACAGAAATATTTTTGGTACTATTTACAATCTTAGTGTTGATAATCATCAATTTTCCAACACCATCTTCAATTTTACGGGTATAATCAGGCGAGTCCTTATACTTTCCTTTTAATGCATTTTTCTGAACGTCTGTTAAATTTTCTTCTACTGTAATATCAACAAAATCACTTTGCTGATATTCAGTGTTATTTTCATCTTTTACAGGGAATTGAATAGGATACTGGTAATTATTTTCTGCATTAAGACTAGCATTTGTCAGCTGAAATACTACCTTTGTACCATCAGATTTTGTGCCTGTTACAGTGAAGGCGATTGACATAGGGGTTGAAGTCCTTGGCTCATTCGGCGGAGTGATTGCATTTCTGTTAAGATCCTCCCATTTTTTCTCTACTACGAGACCACTGGAATTATTAACATCAATCACTGTTCCATTGACATTTGCACCATTTCCAGTATAAATAGGCTTAAAACTGCCAACATCATCACCATTTTTATAAGTGCCATCTGATTGTAGTTCATACTTTGGTGCATTTTCTTCTGTTCCGATCGTGTAATAATTTTCACGAACAAAATAGAAAATCGGAGTTCCATTGATTCCGCTGGGCAATCCGCTCCACACAGCCGTTGTATTGGTTGGATAGGTTAATGTAACCTTTGCATTATTGAAAGCAGATCCCAAACTTAAATTTTTCTCTGAAATTGCCTGATTCAGTGGAACGGCATCACTGCTATTATTTTTCAGTGACCAGAGCAATTCTAATTCTACTTTTGAATTTTCCGGAATGTTAGTGCCGCTGAATGATTTTTCAGCTGAAATACTGATATACTGTGAATTTTTGATATTAAGTGCATTTGCAGTAGGAACGTTTGTAATTTCAATACCAGTGGGCTTTTTTCCATATTTTGCTTCATCATAGCCACTATAGGTATAGTAGAATACAAAATCACTATTATCTGATAACTTTCTTCCTTCTGACCAATCAGGAGATTGATACGTGATACCATTTTCCCCTACAGGAGCTTCTGTTTCCACAAACTTATATAAAGCCTTTACATCAAGAAGGAAATTATGCAGGTTTTCACGATCATCTGTAGCAGAATCATCTGTTTCTGATAATTTAACATCTACTGCATCAGTTGGAATAGAATTATTGCTTTCTTCTATCTTGGTATCAAAAATCAGTTTTCGATATGCATCGATTTCTTGTCCATTAGAATCCTTAACAGGGATAGTTGTGATACTATTCGCATAAATCCATTTGCCATTATCATACTTTGCAATTTTGAAACCCGTAGCTCTGACTTCGATACAATTTAACGATTTGGCATTTTCGAGCCACTGGTGGCTCGTTTTTGAATGAAGTGGCTCGGTTTATGGTAAAAGTGGCTCGGCTTTGAATGAGAGGTGGCTCGGTTGGATGCGAGATAACTTAACATTACTTCAAATTCATATTTTTTAATATTTCTCTTGCAATTTTCTGAAATTTATGGTATACTGAAAGTGGTGAAAATACTCTGAAAGGAGATTTGCATATGTCTGATATGAGAAGAAGGCTTCCTGTTGGAATACAAAGCTTTGAAAAACTGCAAGAAGAACAATGTATTTATGTTGATAAGACAGCCTATATTTATCGTTTGGTTCATGATATTGTTCCATTCTTTCTGAGCCGTCCGAGACGATTTGGAAAAAGTCTCTTACTTTCTACCCTGAAAGCATATTGGGAAGGCAAGAAGGAGCTGTTCAAGGGTCTGCAAATTGAACAACTGGAAAAGGATAATCCAGAAGCATGGAAACCACATCCTGTGTTCTACTTTGATTTTAATGGAGCAAATTATCAAGAAGAAGGGACACTTGAAAAAGTTCTGATAAACCATCTAAATCGATGGGAAGAAAATTATTGTGTCACTGTCAAAAGTGAAACACTTGGAGGACGCTTCCAAAATCTTCTGATTACTGCCACAAAAGAAACTGGTCAGCGTTGTGTGGTTCTCATAGATGAATATGACAAGCCTTTGCTTGATTTGATAGATAATCCCAAATTACAAGAACATAATAAGGCAGTATTTAAAGGTTTTTTCAGCAATTTGAAAAACTGTGATGAGTACCTTCGCTTTGTGTTCATTACTGGTGTGACAAAATTCCACAAGGTCAGCATTTTCAGCGACCTGAACCAGTTAAATGATATTTCTTTAAATGAAGAATTTTCTGAGATTTGTGGCATTACGGAAGAAGAATTAAAAAAATATTTTCTTCCGGAAGTGACCGCTATTTCCCAAAAACAGAAAATTGATGAAACTACGTGTCTTGAAATGTTGAAAGCAAAGTATGACGGGTACCACTTCTTTGTAGATAGCGTCGGGGTGTACAATCCGTTCAGTTTGCTAAAAGCATTTTATGAAAGAAGATTTGGCTCTTACTGGTTTGAAACAGGAACACCGACATTCCTTGTCAACTCACTCAGAAACAATCATTTTGATGTCCGCAAGTTCACGAACAAGACAATTTATGCCAATGACAGTGTTTTGCAGGATTATACAGGAGATACACTATCCCCCATACCATTATTGTATCAATCCGGATACCTTACCATTGAAAGCTATAATGCTCGCCTTGGTCGATATACTTTATGTTTTCCCAATGAAGAAGTCAAGTATGGATTTCTTAACAGCATGATGCCTGCTTATGTTCCGACTGCTGTGGCAGGAAATGGAATGGACATTTACACATTGGAAGACTATATCGAAGAAGGAAATCTTGACGACATCAAAAATGTTCTGACAGCACTGTTTGCCAATATCACCTATACAGCTTCGGATGCAGTTTTTGAACACTATTTTCAGACAGTGATTTATCTGGTTTTCACATTGCTTGGAAAATTTACCATTTGCGAAATGCACACATTTACGGGGCGGATTGACTGCAAGGTGGAAACCGAACGATTTATCTACCTGTTCGAATTTAAACGTGATGAATCTGCGGACAAGGCTTTACAACAAATTGAGGACAAGAGCTATCATCTGTCCTTTGTAGCTGACCATAGAAAATTGTATAAAATTGGTGTTTCGTTTGACTCTGAAAAAAGAATCCTGTCCGACTGGAAAGTCAAAGAATAAAAATGGTATCTGCCTGCATTGTTCACAATTTCGTGTCCTTTGCAGGCAGATGTGTTATCATGCTTCAAGTGACAATTCCACCATGCTTCCGTCACGGAAAGTGAACAGAATTTTTTCTTTGCTGTAAACCGTCAAAGCATCCACAAGTGAAACCCAAAGTAAATCATCAAATTCTGTCAGGAAATTGAGCTTTTCAAATTCTTTCCAGAAACGAATGACAGCACCTTTCCGGACTTCCTTGTCTGTCATTTCCTGCATGACTTTTTCTGATTGTGCTTTCAATTTTTCGTGCTTCTCGACAATTGCATCACGCTTTTTCCGATATTCATCTTGGTCGAGTGCAACAGTCGCATTCAAATCAATCAATTCTTCATTTTCTGTTTCAAGCTGGCTCATCTCAAAATTTAACTTTGCATACTGTTCTTCCAGAGTTTCTGTCGAAAGCACAATGTTGATGATGTTATCATATTCGGAGATAATTTCGGCTCTGCGTTCAACCAACTGATTGACTGCCTTGACGAACAGTTTTTTGATTTGTTCTTCCGTCAAATGTGGTGTGGTGCATTTCTTCCCTTCGAACTTGTGATTGCATTGCCAGATAACTTTTCTGTATTTATCGGTGGAGTGCCATACCTTTGAACCGTAAAAACTCCCACAATCGCCACAGCAGATTTTGCTTGATAAAAGGCTGATACTGCTTTTTCGTCTTCTCCCATCAGAACCAGCAATGATTTTCTGCACATAGTCAAATACTTCTGGTTCAATAATTGCCTCATGGTCTTCTTTGACATAATATTGTGGCAATTCTCCTGTATTCTTTTTCATCTTTTTTGTTAAAAAATCTGAAATATAGTATTTTTGCAAAAGCGCATCACCCTTATATTTTTCGTTCACCAAAATGCGACGAACTGAACTGGAACACCATTTTTCTTTTCCAAACGGAGTAGGAATGCCTTCTTCCGTCAAAATTGTTGCAATTCGATAACTATTCATTCCTTGCAAAAACATACTGTAAATTCTACGCACAATAGCCGCTTCTTTTGGGTTGACAACCATTTCACCGTTTTGTCCTCTGTCATAGCCGAGAAATTTTGCGAAAGATACTGTCACTTTTCCATCAGCCATTCGTTTTCTCTTGCCCCAGCGGACATTTTCGGAAATGGAACGGCTTTCTTCCTGCGCTATCGAACTCATGATGGTAAGTAACAACTCCCCATTCACAGTATCGTAGATACAATAAAAAATCTGAAATTACAGGGGGGTGCAAGGGGGTGCATAAACAAACGATAGCTTTTTTACCTAAAAATAGGCAAAAAAAGAACCCTGCTACAAACGGCAGAGTCCTGAAAAAATCATATTTCATTTAACACATTCCATCCCTGAATTTTATTCTGATGTCTTCCGTGCTGTAAACTGTAATACTTTCCAGCAAGCCTCCCCACAGTGCTTCGTCAAATTCTGTCAGCGGCTTTTGCTTTGAGATGCTGCTGATGAATCTCTCCATTTCTCTCACTCTGGCTTGAAATTCTGAAATCTGCTGTTCGAGTTCTTCGTATCGGGATTTAGCAGTTTCATATCTTTTGGAAAGAGCATCATATTTTTTCCTGTATTCTGTCTGGTCAGCGGCAGTCTTTGCATTTTCCAGAATGATATTTTCTACCATTCCGGCAAGCAGAACCGTTTCTTCCTTCATACGGTCACGTTCCTGCTCCAGTGCCGTGCAGTCGGATACCATTTTCATGCCCTTTCTCAGATTCGTAGTGATTTCTTCATGGTTCTCAATCAGACCGTTGACTGCTTCAATAAAAATATCCTGAATCTGTTCAGCCGTAAAATGGGGTGTGGAACAGCGTTTCTGTTTTTTGTACTTGTGTCCGCACTGGTAAATAATCCGTCTGTACTTGTCAGTGGAGTGCCAGACTTTCGGGCTGTAGAAACATCCGCATTCTCCGCATATCAGCTTTGCTGACAGAATGTCCACTCCGCTGTAGCGGCTGCCGCTGTTCTTCCGCCGTTCCATTTCATGCTGGACTGCATCAAAAATTTCAGGTGAAATAATTGCTTCGTGATTATCCTGCACATAATACATGGGAACTTCTCCGTGGTTGACTTTTTTCTTCTTGGTCAGATAATCCGCAGTATAGCTTTTTTGAAGAAGTGCATCACCCTTGTATTTTTCGTTGGTGAGAATGGATT
The DNA here is from genome assembly GCA_002449585.1 of Ruminococcus sp. UBA7013. GTDB lineage: Bacteria > Bacillota > Clostridia > Oscillospirales > Ruminococcaceae > UBA3855. Next base: position 33 of record DJXD01000137.1, on the reverse strand, counting down.
TCACGGTGCTGTCTGTCCATTTTGTTTTTCCGG
>DJXD01000084.1 GCA_002449585.1 Ruminococcus sp. UBA7013 | reverse complement strand
CCCCCGCCTCTATAGGCGGGGGAGGGTGTCACGATTGTTCTGCATTGACTTCTGTCATCATCAAAAATCCTGATTGTAAATTTGTTGATGATGCTGTCCAAACGATTCCACGTACAGCTACAATCTATGGCTATGAAAATTCTACTGCTCAGGAATATGCGCAAAGATTTAATCATAAATTTGAAATTCTGAATGAAGAAGAGCAGAAACTCTCATACGGTGATATTAATGGAGATACTGCAATCAATATTATGGATGTGATCTTGATCAATAAGGCCATCTATGGAAAAGCAGATCTGACGGCTGAACAGGTCACAGCCGCTGATGTCAATAAAGACGGAAAGCCAGATGCTACAGATTCACTCTTGATTATGAAATATATCATTCATCTGATCAACAGCTTTGATTAAAAAATTTTTCCCTCTGTTCGCAGAGGGAATTTTTTATGCTTGCTGGAGGATTCTTCATGAACACTTGACAAACAGCACAAAATGTAATATAATATTAATTACAGCACGATTGAAATCTGATATCTGTCAGATCACATGAAAGGAGAATCTTTGATGGAAAAGAAAAGAAGAATGTCCAGAGAAGGTTATGAAAACCTGAAAAAACAGCTGGATTATTTGATTAATGTACAAAGAGCGGATGTTGCTCAGAAACTGAAAGAAGCCCGTTCTTATGGTGACTTGTCAGAAAATGCTGAATATGATGAAGCAAAAAATGAACAGGCTGTTCTGGAAGCAAAAATTGCAGAAGTACAGTATATTATTGATAATGCTGAAGTCGTCGAAGATACCGGCGAAGAACTGGAAGAAATTGATATTGGCGTTGTCATGACAATCCGCAATGCAAAAACAAATAAAACAGAACAGTGGAAAATTGTCGGCACAAATGAAGCCAATTTTATGGAGCATAAAATTTCTGATGAATCTCCTATTGGCAAGGCAGCTATGAAAAAGAAAGTCGGAGATACTTTTATTGTGGAAGCACCTGCCGGGGAAATCAAGTATGAAGTAATGGAAATCGCAAGAGAAATTCAGAAAGAGGAGGATGAAACTTAAATGCAGGAGCAGCAGAATCCGCAGGAAATCATTGATACAACGGATTACAGACAGATCCGCCTGGATAAGCTCAACGCAATGAAGGCTGAAGGATTTGATCCGTTTACATTAACAAGTTATCCGGTATCTGTAAAAAATGCACAACTTCGGCAGGATTATGAACAGAAAGAAAAAGCTGTGATAGATGCCGCCAATGGCGATGAAGAACAGATTAAGGCCGGACTTGAGAAAATCAAAGAAGAAACGGTTTATATTGCAGGGCGTATCATGAGCTGGCGCAGGATGGGAAAAGCGCATTTTATTGATTTACGTGATCATACGGATAGAATGCAGGTTTATGTTCGCATGAATGATATCGGCAAAGAACAGTTTGATGCTTTTAAAAAATGGGATATTGGCGATATTATCGGAATAGAGGGCTTTGTTTTCCGGACACAGAAGGGTGAAATTTCTGTTCATGCCAAATCTGTGACATTATTATCAAAATCTTTGCTGCCTCTGCCGGAAAAATGGCATGGCCTGAAAGATCAGGATACCAGATACAGACAAAGATATCTTGATCTGATCTGCAATCCTGATGTAAAAGATACGTTTGTGAAAAGAAGCCAGATTATGAGAGAAATCCGGAATTATCTTGATAATCTGGGTTATGTAGAAGTAGATACTCCGGTATTGCTTCCGATTGAAATAGGCGCATCTGCAAAGCCTTTTGTAACACATCATAATACCCTGAATATGGATATGTATCTCAGAATTGAGACAGAATTAAATCTGAAACGGCTGATTGTCGGCGGTTTTGATAAAGTGTATGAAGTCGGCAGAATTTTCCGTAATGAGGGAATGGACACTTCTCATAATCCGGAATTTACTTCTGTAGAAATGTATCAGGCCTATACGGATTATATCGGCATGATGGATTTAATTGAAAACATGTACAGAACAATTACAATGAATGTCTGCGGTACGGATACAATCACTTATCAGGGGACAGAAATCGCCATTGGCAAGCCATGGGAACGGCTGACAATGATCGAAGCTGTCAAAAAATATGCCGGTGTGGATTATCATGACTGGGCAACTGATGAGGATGCTAGAGCCTGTGCAAAAGCGCATCATGTAGAAGTCGAAGAGGGAAATCATGCTACCAAGGGACATGTTCTGATTGCGTTCTTTGATGCCTTCGTAGAAGAAAAGCTCATTCAGCCGACTATTATCTATGATTATCCGGTTGAAAATTCTCCGCTGGCCAAAAGAAAGCCTTCTGATCCTGCATTTACAGAACGGTTTGAATATTTCATGTATGCTCGTGAAATGGGAAATGCCTTTTCTGAATTAAATGATCCGATTGATCAGAAAGAACGCTTTGAACGTCAGGTTGCCGCTAAAAGAGCACAGGGCAATATGAATTGTCAAGTGGATGATGATTATGTTACTGCGCTAGAGTATGGCCTTCCGCCAACGGGCGGCCTTGGCTTTGGCGTTGACAGATTCGTTATGTTGTTGACTGATAGCGCATCAATCAGGGATGTATTATTATTCCCGACAATGAAGCCGCTGGCAGATCAGAATAAATCAGAATAATCATCATACTGGACGGGTTTCCGTGGGAATCCGTCCTGTTTCATCATATAAAAGGGGTGTGATTTATGGCATTTTTCACAGATGTATTTTCAGATGTGACAAAAGAAGGAAAAAAGATCCCAAAGGAACAATATCTCAAAAATGGGAAATATCCTATTATTGATCAGGGACAAAATGAAATTGCAGGCTATACAAATGAAAAAGAAGGAATCTATACAGATGTTCCAGCGATTATTTTCGGAGATCATACCAGAATTATAAAATTTGTAACCACTCCTTTTTTTCTGGGTGCGGATGGTGTCAAACTTTTGAAAATAAAAGATTCTGCCAATTATGCAAAATATTTATATTATGCATTAAGTTTTGTGAAAATCCCTGATACAGGATATAACAGGCATTTCAAATGGCTGAAAGAATCAGAATTTTTGCTCCCTTCTCCAGAAAAACAACAAAAAATTGCAGAAATACTTGATAAAGTGAATGATGTTATCAGATTATGCAAACAGATGATTGAAAAATTGGATCTGCTAATCAAATCACGATTTATTGAAATGTTTGGTGACCCTGTAAGAAATAATAAAAAATGGGATGTTTCACCGATTGCAGAAGTTGCGCCGATCGTTCCATGTAAGATGAAGGCAGAAGGAAAAGTATGGCTATTGAATCTTGATATGATTGAATCCGGTACAGGAAAAATTATTCAATATTTATATGTTGATATAAAAAATGTAGGACAATCAACATGTATGTTTGATGAAGGAAATGTATTATATTCAAAGCTACGCCCTTATTTGAATAAAGTGGTCGTTCCAGATAAAAAAGGATATTGCACAAGTGAGCTTTTAACATTGAGACCAAAAAAACAATTAAACAAGGTTTTCTTTGCAAATTTGTTGCGAAGTAATGCATTTACTGCCTATATCAGTGAAAAAGTGGCAGGTTCTAAAATGCCTAGAGTATCTATGAATGATTTTAAAGAATTTAATTGCATTTTGCCCCCTATTGAACTGCAAAATCAGTTTGTTGATTTTACCCAGTCAATAGATAAATTGCAATCATCAGTCAGAAAAGTACTTGAAAAGGCGGAAATCCTTAAAAAATCGCTTATGCAGGAATATTTTTCTATGTAAAGGGGTGTGATTTATGGCTGATAAAAAAGAAAAATCTGTCTTTGAAATTGCCCGTGAAATGGAGGAACAACAAAAAAATCTTCTGGAACAGCGCAAAGAAGCAGAACGTCTCAAAGAAGAACAGGAACGCCTTGCTTATGAAGAACAGCTCAGAGAAGAAAAAAAAGAACTCCTGAAATTGAAACAGGGCATTATTGATAAAAGCGATATGATTTATGAAACAGAAGAGGAAAAAAAAGAATATACTATCAGACAGAAAATTTCAGATTTTATTTATCATAATAAATGGTGGATGGGAATCGCCGGATTTTTCCTGTTTATGTGCGGCTTCCTTGCATGGCAGGTGATTACAACTGTTCACCCTGATATGATCGTGCTCCTGCTGGTGCATGATGATGCATTCCATGCCATGTGCAGTGAACAGATTTCTGCATTGTTCGAAAATTATATTCAAGATGAAAATCAAGATGGAAAAACAGTTGTGGATGTGTATTATATTCCAGCATCTGATGAAACCGCCAGAAGAAGCGGCCAAACTGGTGAAAGTACAAAATTGTTTGCGGAATTCCAGACAGGAGAAGCCGTGATTGTGATCTCTGATAGTGATGCAGATGAATTCATTGTTCCAGAAAATAATCTTGATGATTTAGAACCCTATTTCAGTGATTATCAGGAAACGGATGGCGTACGGTTCTATCTTTCAGATACAGATCTTTCTGATCGGCTGGATTGGGGCGATCCGTTGGATGATGATATTTATATTGGTATTCGAAAAGTAAAGGAAACTATGGATTCAGAGGAAACCATGCAGAAAGTGTATGATACCTCTTTTCCGGCATTGGAAAAATTTGTTCAGGAGTTCGGCCATCTCAAAACGGAGGAAAATGCAGAATGAAAGTGTATTTACAGACATTCGGTTGTAAAGTCAATACTGCTGAATCAGAAAGCATAGCAGAATTATTAATCCGGGAAGGCTGGCAGATCACAGAGGAGCTTTCTCAGGCGGATGCGATTGTGATAAATTCTTGTACGGTTACCGCATCCGGTGACAAGCGCATGTTTCAGGCACTCCGGAAAATTCGGAAAAATGCACCAGATGCAGTAATATTATTAACTGGCTGTTATGTGCAGGCTTTTCCGAAAGATGCCGCAGAGCTTCCGGAAGTTGATATTATGATTGGTACAAAAAATAGATCCCGGATTCCGGAATTATTACAGGCTTATTTGCAAAATCCGCATAGAATCTCTGCTGTAGAGACATTTGTATCCGGAGAAAGTTTTGAATCGCTTCCGCATGGTGCAGATGCTTCCCATACAAGAGCATTTTTGAAAATTCAGGATGGATGCAATCGTTTCTGTTCTTATTGTATTATTCCGTATGCAAGAGGGCGATGCCGTTCCCGTGATCTGGATGAGATCAAAGCAGAATCCCGGATTCTTGTGGAACAGGGATATCATGAAATTGTATTATGTGGGATCAATCTGGCATGTTATCGGCAGGATCAGAGAGATCTTGCGGATGCGGTAAAAGCTGTAGCAGAATCGGGGATCAATCAAATCCGGTTAGGGTCATTAGAGCCTGACGGCCTTACAGATGATATATTGCAGAGAATAAGCCAGATTCCGGAACTTTTGCCGCATTTTCATATTTCTGTACAGAGCGGCTGTGATAAGATATTAAAGGCCATGCATCGGCATTATATAAGCGAGGAATATGAAAGATTAATCATGAAGATCAGAGAATTATTTCCGGGGTGTGCCGTCACGACGGATATTATGACAGGATTTCCCGGAGAGACAGAGCTGGATTTTTCAGAAACGCTTGCATTTGTGAAGCGGGTAAAATTTGCAGAGATTCATGTATTTCGATATTCACAGCGGCCGGGCACACAGGCGGCGGATATGGCTGGGCAGATATCAGAAAAAATCAAAAAAGAACGTGCTGACAGGCTGATAGAAACAGCAACAGCACTCCGAGAAAGCTATTTGCAATCCTGTATTGGGCAGATTCATAAAGTATTATTTGAGCGTCAGAAAAATCCTGATTTTCATAACGGTCATGCTGATAATTATGCTGTAGTCTTAGTTCCTGCAAAGCCAGGAGAACAATTCCGGAATCAGATCTTTGATGTAGAAATTACAGGTCGAGAGGGAGGGGCTTTGACTGGCAAATTATTATAAACTTATGTAATTGCTTTCGGATTTCCGGAGGCATTCCTTTTTTTGTGAGCTTATCCAGAATTTTGATATGATTTTTATGAACTGTATCCGGATGGGCTGGGGGAGTATCTGTGTAAGGAAGATATTTTACATATGCCGCATACCATCTGTGAAATTCTGTTTGATCAAGCATTTGCTTCATTCCTTTCAATTTGAAAATATATTTATGATATTTTATATAATTTAAATTATAGCATATAAAGTTTATATTGTCAATAGAAAATGATAAAATAAATATATTATAAAGGAGTGAATTCAAATGAAGTTAGAATATTATGAAACATATCGTATTATGGGATTAAAAATAGGATATTATCGCAGATTAAGGGGAATGACACAGGAACAATTAGCTGAAAAGATTGAAAAGAGTACTTCTTATATAGGATCAGTAGAAGCGCCTAATATAGACAGGGCACTTTCTCTTGATACATTGCTTGATATCGCCAAAGCATTGGATGTTCCAGCTTATAAATTCCTTATGGGAGAAGATGTTTAATATTTTTTCATGATTTGACATAAAGATGAAAACGACAAATGTCAAAAAAGCAAAGAATACAGGGATTTCCCGGAAATTTGGATATTAAACCTGTATAAAATATTCATCTATTGTTCATGTGGATTATATCAAAACGCTGAAATTTCAACAATCCCCTTGACAGAAAGCGTATTTTGTGGTATGCTGTAATCACAGCAGGAAAAGCTGTACACAAGGAAAAAAGAGAAAGAATTCCGACAGAAGATTTTAGGAGGTAGTTTTTTATGACCACAACGAAAATCAAATTAGTTACCTTCAATGATGTACAGAAATTCAATGCGATTCTGACAAAGTTTTCGTTTGATATTGATCTGGTTTCTGGCCGTTACATCGTTGATGCGAAATCTGTGATGGGTATCTATAGTCTGGATCTGTCCAATCCGATTGAACTCCGTGCCCATACAGAAGACGCTGAAGAACTTTTTGCACAGATCGCTGAATTCATCGTGGAATGATCTGAAAAAAGAGAAAAGAGAGAAATAGAATAAGGATGTTTTGTAGCGGGCTGCCTTTTTTAAGGCAGTCCGTTCCGGTTTCAGGAAAATAAAAAATGGATCACTCTCCGACAGGCGGATTTGAATGTCATTATGGGAATCTCTTCTGCTGTCAGTAAGGCACATGAACAAAGCAATGTTTTTTCTTGATAGAAATATACTGTTCCAACTTGCTGATGTCGCTTCACAGGTGCTTGAATATAATCAGGCAGAACCATGACCGCCTGTAGCTGAGAACCAGCCGGAACGGCCAAAGCTGGTAAAATATCCAGCTCCAGAAGGACAGCCGATTCCGTCCCCCCTTTGATTTTTAAGGGGCGGAGAAATTCTTCCGCAAAACCGGGGATCGTAAGCTGATAACGCTGAAAACCAGCATTCAGGAGCTTCTTTGCTAATGTAAATCGGGAATCTTCATCGGAACAATTCAAAACGATGGCAATGCAGAGCATTCCATCCTGTTCAGCGGCGGCGGCCAGACAATAACCGCATTCCGGAGAATGAGAGGCTTTCAGACCTCTGCAATTTTCCCATGTGCGGCAGAGAGTATTTTCATTCACAAGTTCCACGGTATTATTTAAAATAAATGTCCGCCATGTGGTCAGGCATTCTTTGAGAAAATCATATTGCAGGATCGCACAGCACAGCAGGCCGATATCATGCGCAGTAGAATAAGCTTGTTCATCATCGAATCCCTGAGGAGAAGTGAATCTTGTGGATCTCATGCCGAGATCAAATGCGGCGGCATTCATATCCATGACGAAATTTTCCGCATTGCCTGAAATTTTATCTGCCAGAACAGCGGCCGCATCATTGGCATTTCCGGCGATCAGGGCAAGAAGCAATTCTCTGACAGTGATAAGATCACCAAATTTCAGCCAGATGACAGCCCCACTCATATTAGAAACACTTTCACCAGCAGTCATGACAGTATCTAGTGTAAATTTCTGTTCTTCAATAGCTTTGGCTGTGAGATATGCTGTCATAAGCTTGGCAAGCGATCCCACTGGCCGAGTTTCTTCTGCATGATCTTCTGACAGAATGCAACCAGTATTTGCTTCCATCAGAAGTAAGGCGGCTTCCTGTTCTTCTGCATGAGTAGGAAAACAAAACAGCATCCGCATGAAAATCAGGATACACAAGATCACAGAAATTTGTTTCATAGAAAAAAACCTCTTTCCAAAAATTTAAAATATCTGTCAGAATCACCAAAATTATTATTTGAAATTTGTCTTATTTTCACAATGTTGAATTAAAAAATACACAGATACTTGCAAAATTTCTGATTTTGTAGTATGATATTAATGTATTCTGATTTTTGGAGGCGTTAGTTTTTTATGACACTGAAATTAAACAAAAAATATCTGGAAAGCTTTGTCAATCAGGATGAGCTGACAGGCATTCGGGCACAAGTGGAAACTGCTGCAAAAATGTTGCATGATCAATCAGGTCTGGGCAGTGATTTCCTTGGCTGGGTAGAGCTTCCTACCAATTACGACAAAGAAGAATTTGCTCGCATCAAGGCCGCAGCTAAGAAAATTCAGGAAAATTCTGATATTCTGATTGTCATCGGCATTGGCGGTTCTTATCTGGGTGCAAGAGCAGCGATCGAATTTCTGAAATCTCCGTTCTATAATAACATGAAGAAAAGCACTCCGGATATTTACTATGTTGGAAATAATATTAATCCGACATATCTGAATGAGATTCTTGCAATCTGCGAAGGAAAAAATATTTCCGTGAATGTGATTTCCAAATCCGGCACGACAACAGAACCCGCACTTGCATTCAGAGTATTCAAGAAGCTCATAGAAGAGAAATATGGCAAGGAAGAAGCCAAAAATCATATCTTTGCAACAACGGACAAGGCTAAGGGAACTTTGAAAGAATTATCTGACACAGAAGGCTATGAAACATTTGTAGTCCCGGATAATGTCGGTGGTCGTTTCTCTGTGCTGACAGCTGTAGGACTGCTTCCGATTGCTGTGGCTGGCTGTGATATTGACAAGCTCATGGAAGGCGCACGGCAAGCACAGAATGATTATACAGCTGATTTTGATCAGAATGATTGCTATCAGTATGCCGCTCTGAGAAATATTCTCTATAGAAAAGGCAAGTCTGTTGAAATGCTGGTTTCTTATGATCCTGCATTTGCCATGATGTCTGAATGGTATAAGCAATTATTCGGCGAGAGCGAAGGCAAAGACAACAAAGGCATTTTCCCGGCTTCTGTAATCTTCTCCACAGATCTGCACTCTATGGGACAGTATATTCAGCAGGGTTCACGTGTTATGTTTGAAACTGTTGTAGATATTAAAAAGCCAAAGCAGGATTTTTATCTTGAGAAAGATGAAGCCAATTTAGATGGCCTGAATTTCCTGTGTGATCAGAACATGTCTGTTGTCAACAGAAAGGCTTTTGAGGGCACAATTCTGGCACATACAGAGGGCGGCGTTCCGAATATGATTCTTGAATTGGAAGATGTAAGTGAGTATAGTCTTGGCTATCTGATCTATTTCTTTGAAAAGGCTTGTGCTGTCTCTGGTTATGTACTGGGAGTAAATCCATTCAATCAGCCCGGCGTAGAAAGCTATAAATCTAACATGTTTGCACTGCTTGGCAAGCCTGGCTATGAAGGCGCAAAGGCTGCACTGGAAGCAAAGCTGAGTGATTGATCTGTGAAAAATCCTGTGAAATCTGTCGGCAAGCAGATCAATAAAAAGACCCGTGTTGAATATGATGCCGGAAAAGAAACCAGTCATATCATCAGCGGACATCCTGAGCTGAATCACAAAAATAAGTAAATCACTGCTGTAATGCAGTTATAAACCATCATGACTGTTGCCGGACATTGGCACAGAAAGGAGTTTATTATGAAAAATCCTGTGAAATCTGTCGGCAAAGCTGCCAAAAAAGTCGGAAAAGGTGCAGGCAAAGCCGCTAAGAATGTTGGCAAGCAGATCAATAAAATGACCCGTGCATTTGGCGCAGGTGTCAGAGATGGCTTATATGATGCCGGGAAAGAAACCGGTCATATCATCGGCGGACATCCTGAGCTGAATCACAAAAATAAGTAAATCACTGCTGTAATGCAGTTATAAATCATCATGACTGTTGCCGGACATTGGCACAGAAAGGAGCTTATCATGATTCAAATTATTACCGGAAAAAAAGGGACTGGCAAGACAAAGAACCTGATTGACAAAATTAACACCGCAGTCGCTGAAACAAATGGCTGTTTGGTATGCATCGAAAAAGGCGAAACGCTTAGACGTTCTATCAGCTATAAAGTACGCTGGGTAGGCGTGGAACAGTTCGATATTGCTGGCTATGAAAATTTCTATGGCTTTATCGCCGGAATGCTCGCCGGAAATTATGATATTAAAGAAATCTTTGTTGACGGTATTCTGAAAATTGGCGGCAGAGATTATGATGCACTCGGCGCAATGTTTGCAAAGCTGGATGCTCTTACCGGAAAAGATACGATTGTAACGTTTACGGTCTCTGCTGATAATTCCGAACTGCCGGAATCTGTTACAAAATATCTCTGATTTCCGGGAAAAGTTTCTCTGAAAAAAGACTTGACAAACAGAGCAAAATCAGCTATAATATAATTTGTGGCGGCTCTTAAAATGAGGAATGATCCATGATACTGAATATCAAAGACATACTGAATATTCCGGGAACATCACAAGAATTTGATTTTTCTGTACCGGAAGAGCGGCTTGCATTGGTGCGGGGTTATGTCTTTCATACGCCTGTGCAGGTGAAAGGAAAAATTGAAAACCGTGCCGGTGTTGTAATGCTGACAATGCAGACTGCTTTTTCTCTGCTTGTAACCTGTGACCGCTGTCTGAAAGAAACTGTGCAAACATTTTGCTATGATGAAAAGCATTGTGTTGTTAGATTCTTACAGGATGAAGATCAAGAAGAAAATTATGTGGTCGCTAAAGCAGAGAAAATTGATATTGCAGAAATTGCGGTAGCAGATTTATTATTGCAGCTGCCCTCAAAATTGCTTTGCAAAGAGGACTGCAAAGGGCTTTGTCCTGTATGCGGCTGTGACAGAAACATGACTAACTGCAATTGCGGAAGCAAAATAGAGTTTGAATAATCAAGAAAGGGGATACAGTCATGGCAGTACCAAAGAGAAAAACTTCCAAGGCCAGAAAAAATAAGAGACGCAGTGCCGTTTGGAAACTGGACGCGCCTGCAATGAGCAGATGTGACCATTGCGGCGAGCTGAAAGCTCCGCATAAGGTTTGCAAGAACTGCGGCTATTATAAGGGCGTAGAAGTCATTAAAATTGACGTTCTGTAATCATCACAGAATCAGAGCGGAGAGAGGACGGGTCTTCTCTCCGCTTTTTTACTATCTGAGAAAGGAATGAGAATTCTGGTTGAAATTACAGGCGTGATCCCCGGATCTCCAGCAGATAGGGCAGGCATCAAAACAGGGGATTTCCTGATTTCGATGAATCAGCATAAAATCAGGGATGTGCTGGATTATATGTATTATGCCGCTGAAACAGATGTCTGCCTGATTGTTCAGACGCAGGAAATGCAAAGGGAAATAAAAATTCAGAAGGATGAATATGATGATCTGGGGCTGGAATTTGCAAGTTTCCTGATGGATCAGAAACAAAGCTGTAAAAATAAATGCGTGTTCTGTTTTATTGATCAGATGCCCCCCGGTATGCGTGAGACGCTGTATTTTAAAGATGATGATGCACGGCTTTCTTTTTTGCAGGGAAATTATGTCACGCTGACAAATATGACACAGGAAGATGTGGACAGAATTATCAGCATGAAATTAAATATCAATGTTTCGGTACATACGACAAATCCGGAACTCAGGTGCAAAATGATGCATAATAGATTTGCAGGGGAAAAACTGGATTTTCTCTGGCAGATGGCACGGGCAGGCATTCAGCTGAATTGCCAGATTGTATTATGTCCAGGGCTGAATGATGGTGCGGAATTGGAAAGGACATTGCAGGATCTGGGGAAAATGCTGCCGAATCTCACAAGCGTGGCTGTCGTTCCGGTGGGGTTGTCTAAATATCGGAAAAATTTATATCCGCTGACAGGATTCACAAAACAGACTGCCGGAGATGCTATTGATCTGATTCAGAAATATCAAAAAAATTTTTTGGAAAAATTTCAGACAAGAGCTGTCTTTCCGTCTGATGAATTTTTTCTGATGGCAGAGCGAAAAATTCCCGATGCAGAGTATTATGAAGATTATCCGCAGTATGAAAATGGAGTGGGAATGCTTCGATCATTGGCGGATGAATTTGCATCTGCATTGGAATCCGCAGAAGCGGGCACACTTCCGAGAAAAGTTACCATTGCTACAGGGAAAAGCCCGTATGATTTTCTATGCGAATTGGCTCGGCAGGCAGAAACCGCATTTCCCGGCCTGATTTGTCAGGTAATTTGTATTAGAAATGATTTTTTCGGGGAATCTATTACAGTGACAGGTCTGATCACTGGACAGGATTTAATTGCACAGCTGAAAAATCGGGATCTGGGAGAAGAATTATTATTATCCAGCAGCATGATCCGCCGGAATGATGATGTTTTTCTGGATGATCTGCATATTTCAGAGATTGAAACCGCATTGCATACAAAAATCAGGCTTGTGGATAATGATGGCTATGATCTTTTAGATGCTATGCTGGGGATTGAATATTAATATCACAAAAGGAGGAGTTATGATGTCATTACCCGTTGTTGCTGTTGTCGGGAGGCCGAATGTAGGAAAATCGACATTGTTTAATAAAATCATAGGACAAAGAATTTCTATCGTAGAAGATACGCCGGGCGTTACCCGTGATAGAATCTATGCGCAAGCGGAATGGAATAATCGAAAATTTATGCTGGTTGATACCGGAGGGATCGAACCCAAAGAAGATGATAAAATTCTGACACTCATGAGACAGCAGGCAGAATTAGCAATTTCTCATGCAGATGTGATTATCTTAGTCACAGACGTGAGAAGCGGTATTACTGCCAATGATTATGCTGTTGCAGATATGCTCCAGAAATCCGGAAAGCCTGTTGTATTGGCTGTGAATAAATGCGATACGCTCGGAGAAACGCCGATGGAGCTTTATGAATTTTATAATTTAGGAATCGGCGATCCTTATCCCGTCTCTTCTGTTCATGGACATGGAACAGGAGATTTATTAGATCAAGTATTAAAACATTTTCCGGAAGCAGATACGGAAGAGAATACAGAATCTGATATTCGTGTTGCTGTCATCGGAAAACCAAATGCCGGGAAATCCTCTCTGATCAACCGTATTGCAGGAGAAGAGCGTGTAATCGTGTCCGATATTGCCGGGACAACAAGAGATGCAACAGATACGATTATTGATAGAGGTGAGGACAGATATATTTTTATTGATACTGCCGGCATCAGAAAAAAATCAAAAATTACTGAAAAAATAGAACATTTTAGCGTATTAAGGGCATATATGGCAATTGACAGAGCAGATGTTTGCGTGATCATGATTGATGCTGTTGCCGGATTTACAGAACAAGATTCCAAAGTTGCCGGATATGCCCATGAACAGGGAAAAGCTTGCATTGTCGCTATTAATAAATGGGATGCTGTTGAAAAAACAGATAAGACAATGCAGGAATATAAAACAAAATTGGAAAATGATTTCAGTTTTATGTCCTATGTGCCATTTATTTTTATCTCTGCGAAAACCGGCCAGCGTGTGGAAAAATTATTTTCCATGATCAAGCATGTCTATGAACAAAATTCCATGCGAATCAGTACAGGAATGCTGAATGATGTGCTTGCTTATGCTGTTGCCAGAGTACAGCCGCCTTCTGATAAAGGCCGCCGCCTGAAAATTTATTATATGACACAGGCATCTTCTAAGCCGCCAACTTTTGTATTATTTGTTAATAGAGCGGATCTGTTTCATTTTTCTTATCAGCGATATATTGAAAATCAGATCCGGACAACATTCGGCCTTGATGGGACACCAATCCGGATGATTATTCGTGAACGTGACCGGAATGATGCATAACAGGGGGATTTATATATGATGCTATTAGCCTGTGTCATTTCGGCCGTAATCGGCTATTTGATGGGAAGCATTAATTCTGCGATTCTGACAGTAAAAATTCTGAAACATGAGGATATCCGGAATTTCGGAAGCGGAAACGCTGGATTGACTAATACACTCCGCTGTTTCGGAAAAGGCTGCGCTTTGATTACATTGATCGGAGATCTGTCAAAAGGCATGATTGCCGTATTATTAAGCCAGTATTTCGGGAAATTGCTTGTCGGTGCGGATGCAGATTTCTATTTACTCGGATGCATGGCAGGAGTCGCTGCTATGCTTGGACATATGTTTCCCCTGTATCACGGATTCAAAGGCGGAAAAGGCGTTCTTGTCAGTGTTTCTATTTTCCCGATTCTTGACTGGAGGATTTTTCTGATCCTGATCGGTATTTTCACATTAGTGCTGGCAATATCAAAATATGTCAGCCTGGCATCCATCATAGCAACCGCCTGCTGTCCCGTGGTGACATTTCTGGTACAACATTTTGAAGGAAAATTCACATCAGGACAAATTTTGATGCATGTGGGTATCCTGTGCATTATGGCATTCATGATTATTTTCATGCATCGATCTAATATACAAAGATTAATCGCTGGTACAGAAAATAAGATTGGTCAGAAAGGTACAAGAAATAAATAAAAATCTGTAACGTTCAGGAATTTGGGGATACTAACTAAGTAAATTATTGCAAGAGGAGATGCATAAAATGGCTGATATTACTATTTTAGGCTCTGGAGGGTTTGGCCTTGCGCTGGCTGTGATGTGCCGGAATATGGGGCATGATGTGACAGTGTGGTCAAAATTCCCTGAAGAAATTCATGAAATCAGAACAACAGGCGAACTGGCCGGGAAGCTTCCCGGAGTGAAAATTCCATCTGATATTCTTCTGACTACAGATATTACAAGTGTAGCCGGAAAAGATGCTGTTCTGATCGGGATTCCTACCTCTTTTCTGAGGGGTGTCATGCAGGAAGCCGCACCGTATCTGACAGAAAACACCGTTCTTGTGAACACATCCAAAGGCTTGGAACTGAAAAGTTATAAGCGCATGAGCGAAGTAATCCGGGAAGAGTGTCCAAAAAATCCGATCGTTGTCCTGACAGGCCCATCTCATGCCGAAGAATTGGCAAGGGGAATTCCTACAACTGTCACAGTTGCAAGTGAAAATGTAAAATATGCTGAATATATTCAAGATCTGTTCACTAGCGGAACATTGAGATTATATGTCAATATTGATGTAATCGGCTGCGAACTGGGCGGATCTATGAAGAATATTATTGCATTGGCTGCTGGAATCAGTGATGGTCTGGGATTCGGCGATAATACAAAAGCAGCACTTATGACTCGTGGTGTGCATGAAATCACCTGTCTGGGGCTGGAATGCGGTGCAGAAATGGACACATTCGCCGGATTGAGCGGTTTAGGTGACTTGATTGTAACATGCACTAGTATGCATAGCAGAAATCGCCGGGCGGGCATTCTGATCGGACAGGGCGTTTCCCCGGAGGAAGCTGTAAAACGTGTAGGAACAGTAGAAGGATATTATTGCTGTGAAGCCGCTTATGGATTAGCAAAAAAATTAGGTGTCCCTATGCCGATCAATGAAGAATTGCATCATCTGTTATTTGAAAACGGTGATGTCAGAGAATCTATGAAAAAGCTGATGGGAAGGCCTAACCGTCACGAATGTGAGCATTATATGACAGCCGAACAGCTTGCTAAATTAGGACAGATGTGAGGACATTCAGATATGGAAAAAAGAAGTCCGGAGTATGACAGCGTTATGAAGCATTTCTGGATTTCCGTGATTATATTTGGATTCATGATAATGATCGGGATTTTTGTCCTGATGGGTACTTCCGCACACAATGCAATGATAGAAAAAAGCATCCAGAGCATAGATGATGATGATCACGAAGAATCAATTGTGGAATATGCAGGCCTTGCGGCAGAATCTATTGAGAATGTAGCTTACAGGCATCTGCTTGGCTTTTTCCCATTGATAACGGGCATCATCGGAATGATATTTGCTGTTCTGGCAGAGGAGAATTTTTCCAGATATCAGATGAAAACAAATCTGTATGTGATACTCCGGTTTCTGATGTTCTGTTCTCCGGTGATGACGATAGGAATCTATGATGCTTTGATCATGTATTTTGAATAGAGGTCACAGAGGTGCTTTATGAATTTATTATCAGAGATTGAAAGCTTTGTTCCGTTCACGGAACAGGAAGCAGAAAATAAACAGAAATTGATTGATCTGATTCAGAAATATGATACCACACTCTTGAACCGGGACTGTGAGGCCGGACATATTACATGTTCCGGCCTGATTCTGTCACCGGATTTGAATCAAACATTGATGGCTTATCATTTAATTTATCAGTCTGTCGGCTGGCTGGGCGGTCATGCCGATGGCGATGATGATTTATCAGGCGTGGCCATGCGAGAAGTCATAGAAGAAACTTCTGTTTCAAAAATCTGGTTTCTAACCGGAAAGATATTATCAATAGACATTCTGCCAGTACCAGCGCATGAAAAACAGGGAAAACATGTTGACATACATCTGCATTATAATATCACTTACGGATTCATTGCTCCTGTAGATCAGGCCATTGCTGATAAGCCGGATGAAAATAAAAATGTCCGGTGGATACCAGTCAATGAAATGGATCAATACTGCACAGAATCGCATATGATTCCGATCTATGAAAAAATCATCCGCCGGATGAAAGAAATTTCTGATCAGAAAAGAAAAATTCCAATGCAGATCTGTCAGCCGTTACTGGAATGGTATCCAGATCATCATAGAAATCTGCCATGGAGAAAAGATAAAGATCCTTATCATGTATGGGTGTCAGAAATCATGCTCCAGCAGACGAGAGTTGAAGCCGTGAAGGGCTATTATGAAAGATTTCTGAACGCTCTGCCAGATATAAAATCATTGGCAGAATGTCCTGAAGAACAATTATTAAAGCTATGGGAAGGATTAGGCTATTATAATCGGGTGCGAAATATGCAGAAAGCGGCACAGATCATGATCACACAATATCATGGAAAATTTCCGCATACGTATGCAGAAATAGCAGCATTGCCCGGCATTGGGGAATATACTGCCGGAGCTGTCTGCTCCATCTGTTATGATCTGCCTGAGCCTGCTGTAGATGGTAATGTATTAAGAGTACTTGCCAGATTGGAAGAGGATTTCCGGAATATTCTTGATTTGAATACTAAAAAAGATTTCACTGCACAGCTGAAAATAATTTATCATGCAGATTATGCCGGAACGCTGACACAGTCCCTGATGGAATTAGGCGCAATGATATGCATTCCCCATGGAACACCCAAATGTGAAATCTGTCCGCTGAATCTGTTCTGCATGGCAAATCAGAACCAGAGTCAAAATCAGCTTCCGATCAGAGTGAAAAAACAAAAACGCAGGACAGAACAGAAAACTGTTTTTGTCCTGCAATATGAAAATAAAATAGCCGTCCGGAAACGCCCTCCAAAAGGATTATTATCATCTTTGTGGGAACTCCCTAATATTGAAAATTTTCTCACCCCTGAGGAAATCATTCAGCAATGCAGTGCATGGCATGTGCAGCCAAAAGAATTATTAAAAATCAATCAGCGCAAACATGTTTTTACACATATTACTTGGGAAATGCAGGGAGCTTTTCTTGAATGCGCCCAGCAAAGTGATGCATTTATCTGGGCAGATCCTGAAGAATTGGCAAACAAATATTCTCTTCCGACAGCATTCAGATGTATCTTATCTGAGTAATTCTTCCCGGAGATAAGATAATAATTTCTTTTCACGCCGAGAAACCTGAACTTGTGTCATGCCAAGCAATTCCGCTGTCCGGACTTGTGTCAGATTGTGATAATAACGCAGTTCTAATAAATGCCGATCTTTCGGTTCTAATAATGCCATCACCTGATGCAGTGCCAAACTATCACTGATTTTTTCGTCCGGCGGTTCTACAGCAATATCAAGCTGATTTTCATCATCATCCGGAGCAGTCAGGGAAACAGTTGGACTTATGGCACATAAGGCAGTAGAAACTTCTTCCGGGGTCACATCTGCCAGATCCGCAAGAACACTCAGCGGCGGATCAATGCCGGTTTCTTTCAGCGATTTTTCCCGGATCTTCTGGATCTTCATGGCAAGTTCTCTCAGCCCACGGGAAACATGTACCGTCCCGGATTCCCGGAACAGCCGCTTGATTTCTCCTAAAATCACCGGAACAGCATAAGTAGAAAACTGTACACCACGGCTTGTATCAAAGGCGTTAGCGGCTTTTACAAGGCCTTCGCATCCGGCAGAATAGAGATCTTCATAAGGAATGCCCCTGTTTCGGAAGCGATTGGCACACAGATGCACAAGTCCTAGATGCTGCTCCGGATCAGGGCGATCAGTCCTCTTCTTCTTCATGAATTTTTCCGAGCCGCCGCCGCATCGTCAAGGTTGTGCCATTCCCGACAGAGCTTCGAACATGCAATTTATCTGTAAATTCCTGCATGATGGCAAAGCCCAGCCCTGCACGTTCTTCTTCTGGTGCGGTTGTATAAAGCGGCATCATGGCTTGTTCAATATCCGGGATACCACAGCCCTTATCACTGACACGTATGTACAGTACCCGATTGGGAAGCATGCGAAGACACACCGAGATCAGCCCCGTGCTGTTTCGATAGCCATGAACAATGGCATTTGTCACAGCTTCTGAAATCACAGTTCTTAAATCCGCCAATTCCTGTGCTGTCGGATCTGCCGGAATCAAAAACGCAGATAAAGCCGCTCTGGCAAGTGATTCGTTGGAAGAAACTGCCGGGAATACGCATTTGAATTCATTTGTGATTTTCATGAAATGACCTCCTTCGGGATGATCGTCCGGATTTCTGCCAGTCTGTCCATTCCTGCCATACGGAGCATTCTGCCGATATAGGCAGAGGGCTGCTGTAAAATAATTTTGCCTCCCATAGGATGCAAGATTTTATAGCGTCCCATAATCAGGCCGATTCCTGAACTATCCATGAATGTGACGTTCTGAAAATCCAGAATCAAACAACGGGGCATATGTGCATAGACAGCTGCATCAATTTCTGTCCGGAGGTTCAGACTGCTGTGATGATCAATTTCTCCGGCAAGCATTACAATCAGCTGTTCTTTGTCTGCATGATAATCAATCTGCATAAAACAACATCCTTTCCTGATGATGCTTTTATTATAGCATAATTGATTTGTCAGATTATGTCAGAACTGGGCAGGAAGAAAAAATAGCAGAATTTTATTTCCGGAATCTTCCTAGACTTGACATATTCCGGAAATGTGGTATAATAAATATAGTAAACGGGTATACTGCTCCTGAAAGGGAGTGAAAAAATGCTTGGTGAATATCATCCGCCGGAGGAGGAACAGCCGGAATCAGAAGAAAAACAGCTGAATGAATCAGAATTAATTCAGGATATCGGAAGTATTCGGCCACAGAATGCAAAACATCTGATTCATTGCCTGACAGTGATCGGACAGGTAGAAGGGCATTATGAGTTATCAGCGCAGAATAAGACAACCAAATATGAGCATATTATCCCGGCTCTGGTTGCGATTGAACAAGACAGAAGCATCGAGGGACTTTTGATTTTATTAAATACTGTGGGTGGAGATGTAGAAGCAGGCCTTGCTATTGCGGAATTGATTGCAGGAATGCAAACGCCAACCGTTTCGCTTGTGGTAGGCGGAGGACATTCCATTGGTGTACCATTGTCTGTGAGTGCAAAAGTATCTTATATTGTCCCGTCCGCTTCTATGACAATTCATCCTGTTCGCATGAATGGCATGATGCTGGGTGTTCCGCAAAGCTTTTCCTATATCGCAAAGATTCAGGATAGAATTATTGATTTTGTAACTAGAAACAGTCATATTTCAGATGAAAAATTCAGAGAGCTGATGACAAATACCAAAGAGCTGGCTACAGATGTTGGCTCTGTAATTTCAGGCGCACAGGCTGTAGAGATGGGATTGATTGATAAAACTGGCAGCCTTAGTGATGCGATTTCAGAATTATATCAATTAATAGAAGCAAGTCCGGTGCGTTATCCGGATTAAGACAGAAAAAGGCGCAGTTGTGCGCCTATTACATAATAAGGATAGGAGATTTTTACTTATGTCATTATTAGACGCAATTTTGCAGGGAATTATTCAGGGACTGACGGAATTTCTTCCGGTATCCAGTTCAGGGCATCTGATGCTTTATGCACATATTTCAGGAAATGAAGAGAGTGAAAATAATTTTTTATTTTCAGCGTTTTTGCATTTAGGCACATTGCTGGCGACATGCTTAGCATTTAAAGATACCGTAGCTGCATTATTCAAAGAATGCATTGAAATGCTGAAAGATCTGTTTACAGGGAAATTAATAAAAAAAGGCTTAGGCTCTCCGGAACGCAGAATGATTTATATGCTGATCATTTCTCTGGCGGTACTCGTGCCATTTTATTTTATCCGTGATTTCATCGAAGGCATTGCCGCTGAACATCTGATTGCACTGGGATTTTTCTTCCTGTATACCAGTTTTATTTTATTTCTGTCAGACAAATGTAAGGATGGAAAGAAAACCCCTGCTACCATGACATGGAAAGAAGCGTTGATTATTGGCTTATTTCAGGCCGTTGCGCTTCTGCCGGGCGTATCCCGGAGCGGATCAACGATTTGTGGGGCATTGTTTGTGAAAACAGATCGTGATACAGCTGTGAAATATTCTTTCATGCTGGGCATTCCTACGATTTTAGCCGGATGTTTGGTAGAAATCAAAGATGCTGTAGAAGCCAATGCATTGCCATTCAATGAGATCCCTATGTATATGATCGGCTTTATTGTGGCCGCTGTGGTCGGCATTGCCGCTATCAAGTTAGTAGATCTGCTTGTCAAGAATAATAAATTTAAATATTTTGCAGTTTATACACTGTTATTAGGCCTTGGCGTGATCGGCTGGAGCATATTTGCAAAATAAGCTGAGGTGATTGCAGTGACAAGAGCAGAAAACAGAGCATTCATGAAAGATTTCTTTGAGCGTTATTATCAGAAGCTGAGAAATAAAGATATTATCTATGTGAGAAGCATCGGCATACCGCCCGAAATGCTGGAGGATGGTGCAAATCCTGCGGATGAATGGAATATCTGGAAGCTGTTTTCCTCAACTGTTACAGATGATGACATCACAAAGCTGGAGAAAACATATCATATCCAGTTGCCGGAATGTCTTAGAGCATTTTTCTCTGTGTATCATCATAGATTTGATAACTGCATTGGGAGAAATGATATTCATAATCCGTTCTGGACGCTGAAACTTGCCTATACGCATCAGCTTGCGGATAATGGTTATTTACCTTTCAGCTGGGACAGTGAAAGCATTTTTATTCGTTGTATGGATTTATCTAATATGCCTGATGAAGAAGCCTGTCCCATCGTGGAAATTGATCATGAACCTTTTTTTGATTTGCAGTATGATGCTGAAAATGAAGGCAAACTCATTCCATATGAAGCACTGAAAGCATTGATGCGACCCGTTGCAAAAAATTTTTATGAATATTTGCATCTGATCTATGATGATAAAATGGATTAGCATAAAAGGAGGTTCCCGTGGCAGAGAAGAAAGAACAGAAAAAATCCGGCGGTCAATCAAAAGCAAAATCTAAAAAAGAACAGCCGGAAGCAGAGAAGCCTGCTCCTAAAAAATCAAAAACTTCAATGCCGGCTGCGCCGGAACTTCCCGAAGAAAAAAAAGAACCAGAAAAAAAAGATCTTTCTGGTCAGATGTATTCTGTACTTCTATTTGCTGCCGGAATTCTCAGTTTATTGCTGATTTTTGTGCAGGGAAGTGCCATGTGGAAAGTTCTGCATGAAGCCATCAAAGGCCTTTTTGGTATCCCTGTGGTTTTGATCCCGGCAGGTTTCTTCTGGTCAGCCTATCAGATTGATCAGAAAAAAGAAAGGCAGAAACTTCGTAAATATCTCAAATGGTTCGGAATCAGTATTGCATTTTTCTGCTGTTTTATTGAAATCATGTTTGGAAGAGGCAGAATTTTAAATTATGATTTTCTGGGCTGTTTTGCAATGCTTCGATCAGAGGGCATTGCCTGGCAGGGCGGCGGAATGCTCGGAGCATTATCCTATCCGATTCTGAAATTTTTCGGAGATGTCGGCGCAAAAATTCTGGTTTGCCTGATGCTATTTGTCAGCATCATGTTTCTGACTAAGAAATCATTATCAGAATTATTTGATCTGCTCAAGAGTCCATTTCGAGGAATGGCCAGCCTGATCCGGGAAGAAAGAGAAGAAACTCGTCTGCTTCGGGAATATGACTATGATTCAATGGATGAGCTGGAATATGTAGAGCCTGACAGAAGTCTGCTCTATGAGCAAGAAGCCCTTGCCATTGCCGCACAGGCCGCACAAAGGCCAGCAGCTCTCCCTGATATGACTTCTATTGATATTCCCATGCAGGAAATACAGGAATTTTCTGAAAAACAAAATAAAGTAAGAATCAGAAGGAAATCAGGCCGGAAGCCGGAACAGGAGGGACAGCTTCCGCTGTATCCATCATCTGAAGCTGTTCCGGAATTATATCAAATTCCTCCGGTAACTCTTCTGGATGAAAGCCAATCTCATGGAAATGATCTTGTTTTGCAGCAAGAACAGGAGAATACAGCAGAACGGCTTTATGATATATTCAAAAGCTTTGGCGTAGATGTTAATATTACACATATTGCAAGAGGGCCTTCTGTTACCAGATATGAAATTCAGCCTGCAAAGGGTGTAAAAGTATCCAGAATCACAAATCTGGCGGATGATATTGCACTTAATTTAGCCGCATCTGGTGTGCGGATTGAAACTCCCATTCCAGGCAAGCCAGCCATTGGAATTGAAGTACCAAATGCACAGAAAGATCTTGTTTCCCTCCGGGAATTACTGGAGTCTCCTGAATTTCAGCAGACAGAAAGCAAGCTTGCCTTTGGTGTCGGAAAAGATATTGCCGGAAATGTGATTATTGGCGATGTTGCCCGAATGCCTCATATGATCATTGCAGGAGCAACCGGTTCAGGGAAATCTGTCTGCACAAATTCGATTATCATGAGTATTTTATATCATACCAGTCCCGAAGATGTCAGATTGATTCTGATTGATCCTAAAATTGTAGAATTCCGTGTCTATAATGGAATTCCTCATCTGCTGATTCCTGTTGTGACAGATCCTAAAAAAGCAACCGGAGCACTTTGCTGGGCAGTACAAGAAATGATGCATCGATATGATATTTTTGCAGAGCAAGCAGTTCGTAATCTCGAAGAATATCAGCTGCTTTGTACGCCAGAATCCGGCTTGAAAAAGCTACCGCAAATTTTGATTTGTATTGATGAACTGGCGGATCTGATGATGACAGCATCCAAAGAAGTGGAAGAAGCCATTTGCCGCCTGGCACAGCTGGCAAGAGCCGCCGGAATTTATCTGATTATTGCCACACAAAGGCCAACAGTTGATATTATCACCGGTTTGATCAAGGCAAATATTCCTAGCAGAATCGCACTTTCTGTGATGTCACAGATAGATTCCAGAATTATTCTTGATTGCGGCGGTGCGGAAAAATTGCTTGGTCAGGGAGATATGCTCTATCTTCCCAGCGGTCAGCCGAAGCCTATCCGTGTACAGGGCTGTTATATTTCTACACAGGAAATTGAAAGAACCGTCAGCTTTATCAAGAAACAGACTGCAAAAACAGCTTATGATAAAAAAATTATACAGGCTGTTGAGGAAATGGCTGTCACAGATGAAAAAAAATCTAAAAATCCAGAAGCTGATGCAGGACAAACAGATGAACAATTGCTCGAACAGGCAATTGAAATTGTTGTATCTGCTGGACAGGCATCTACCAGCAATTTGCAAAGACGGCTACGCATAGGACATATCAAGGCCGCCCGGATTATAGATAAAATGGAAGAAATGGGCGTGATCAGCCCTTATGAAGGTACAAAACCACGGAGTGTGCTAATCACCCCTGCTGAACTCGAAGAATATCGAAAAAACAGGAAAGGAGCTTGAGTTATGGCTGAAAAACATCAGATTCCGGAAAATGCCGGAAATTCTAAAAATAAAATTATTTATAGTATTGTTGTGGCCATACTCTCAGTAATTGCATTGATCAGCGGGCAATATAGTACACAACATACACAAGAAACCCCGGAAGATCCTGTTTCACAAGTGCCTGTTTCAGATGCAGAGTTTCAAGTGCATGTGATAGATGTCGGACAAGGGGACAGCATTCTGATTTCAGCAGATGGACAAACCATGTTGATTGATGCCGCAGAATCCAGCGCATCCGAGAAAATTATAAATTATCTTTCAGCGCAGGGGATCACAGAACTGAATTATGCTGTTGCAACGCATATGCATGCGGATCATATTGGCGGATTTCCGAAAGTATTTGCCGCTGTCAAACCGAAAACCATGCTTGAACCTGTTTATCAGGATTCTTTGATCCCCACAACAAAAACATATGAGAAATATTTGGATGCTGTCGAAGCCACTGGCGCAGATTATCAGGCACTCAAAACTGGTGATAGCTTTACCCTTGGCAATGCACAGATTACTGTTCTTGCGCCAGTTTCTGAACATGCATCATCATTGAATAATACATCATTAGTATTGCGTGTACAGTATGATGATATTATATGCATTTTTACTGGCGATATGGAAACGCCGGAAGAAAAAACGATTCTGAATACAGTAGATAATGCTCAGCTTAAAGCCACATTTTTGAAAGCTGGTCATCATGGGAGTGATACTTCTTCTGGAGAGGCATTTTTGGAACAGGTCAGACCAGAATATGTGGCAATCTCATGCGGTGTAGATAATAAATATGGCCATCCGGCACAAAGTACACTGGAACATTTGGCTGCTTATACAGATCAGGTATATATCACAGCTCAGCAAGGAGATCTTGTATTTCTCTATGATAAAGATACAAAATCTTGTAAGATGCTGACCAATGGTAAGGGGTAATTATATGCTTTTTTATAGTATTGATCGTTTTGAAGGCGAATATGCCATATTAGAACAGAATGATGCATTTTTCACAGTCCTGAAAAAAGAACTTCCGGAAAATGCTTCTGAGGGGGATCTTCTTGCATGGGAAGACGGCTGGCAGATCCGGAAACAAGAAACAGAAAATAGAAGATATGCTTTGGCAGAACGTCGCAGAAGAATGCTAAGGAGAAGATCATGAAATTATTAATCATTGGCGGAGGTGCAGCCGGATGCTTTGCGGCAGTTCATGCGGCCACAGCTGGGCATGATGTGATATTAATCGAAAAAAATAAATTTGTCGGCAAAAAACTCCGGATCACGGGAAAAGGCCGCTGTAATCTGACAAATAATTGTGATCAGGAAACACTCATGCAGAATATTCCACACAATGCAAGATTTTTATACAGTGCCTTTGCGGCCTGTTCTCCTCAGGATGTTATGCAATATTTTGAAAATCTGGGTGTTGCACTCAAAACAGAACGTGGCCGTCGTGTATTTCCTGTGAGTGATCAGGCTGCTGAAATTGTGGAAGCATTGCAGAAAGAAATGCATCATCAGCATGTAAAGATAATTCATGATCGGGCACAGGAACTCATGATACAAGATCAGATTTGTCAGGGTGTCCGCTGTGAGCATGGCGTTTATCATGCAGATAAAATTTTTCTCACCACTGGAGGGGCAACTTATCCGGCGACAGGATCAGAAGGGGACGGCTATCGCATGGCAGAAGCGGCAGGGCACAGCATCATGCCTTTGCGGCCTTCTCTCGTGCCGCTTGAAACATTGGAACGTGATTGTGCCGAAATGATGGGCATTTCCCTCAAAAATGTAAAGCTGACACTGATGAAAGAGCAAAAATTGATCTATGAAGAACAGGGAGAATTGCTGTTTACTCATTTTGGCCTTTCAGGGCCTCTTGTGCTAACTGCTTCTGCACATATGGATCAGGATCATGGCTATCAGATTGTGATTGATCTAAAGCCTGCGCTTACGATAGAACAGCTTGACAAGCGTCTGCAAAGAGAGATTGCAGAAATTCCCAATCAGCAGCTTTCTAATCTATGCCGCAGATTAGTACCATCTGGGATGATTATGCCATTATTAGGCCGGTGCGGTTTGCCGCCATATCTGAAAAATCATGCATTGACAAAAGTCCAGAGAATGCGGCTTTGTCAGGAATTGAAACATTTTGATTTTACCATTCGGGGAACACGCCCTTTAGAAGAAGGCATTATTACCAGAGGGGGTATCTCCTGTAAAGAAGTAAATCCCAAAACAATGGAATCTAAAAAAATAAAAAATCTGTATTTTGCCGGGGAAATTCTGGATATTGATGCTTATACCGGTGGTTTTAATTTACAGATTGCTTTTTCAACAGCATTACTTGCTGTGAAGAATCTCTCATGAAAAGATTGACAAAATCAGAGAAATATGTTATAATAAATTATGATGCAGAATCATGTATTTCAGAAAGGAAATGCGATCATGAAAACAGTCAACATTGCCATTGATGGCCCCGGAGGTGCGGGAAAAAGCAGTATTTCAAAGGCAGTTGCCGCAGAACTTGGTTATATTCATGTGGATACGGGTGCAATGTATAGAGCAATTGGCCTGTATGCCCTGAGGAATCACTGTTCTGAGCCCGAACAGATTGCTGAACATGTCAAAGAAGCTGATATTTCTTTGAAATTTATCGGCGGTGTGCAGCGTGTATTGCTTTGCGGTGAGGATGTGACAGATTATATCCGGAGTCCAGAGGTCACTATGACAGCATCCAAAGTTTCTGCTGTGCCGGAAGTCCGGGCGCATCTGCTGGATTTGCAGAAAAAAATTGCCGCAGAAAATAATATTATCATGGATGGGCGTGATATTGGAACGGTAGTGCTTCCCCATGCAGATTTAAAAATTTTTCTGACAGCATCCCCCGAAGAACGTGCCAGCCGCCGCTATCTCGAATTGCGTGAAAAACCGGATTGCCCGGATTATGATCAAATTCTGAAAGAAATTCAGAAGCGTGATTATGATGATATGCATCGGGATATTGCACCACTCTGTCAGGCTGAAGATGCTGTTTTAGTAGATACTTCTGAAATGGGCTTTCATGAAGTAACAGAATTTATTCTGGATCTGATCCGGAAGAAATTAGAATAACGGTGCAAAGGCATGATGTATTTCTTAGCAATGCGCCTTGCATGGCTTGCGCTTCATATCTGGTATGATCTGAGAGTGGAAGGCCGGAAACATATCCGGCGAGATCAGAAATATATTTTCGTGTCTAATCACAGAACAAATCTTGATCCGGTGCTGATTGCAATAACTGGATATGGAAAATTTCGGTTTATGGCAAAAAAAGAGCTGTTTGAGGGAAATAAAGCATTTGCCGCTTTGATCCGTTGGCTGGGGGCGTTTCCTGTAGATCGTGGAGCGGGAGATATGTCTGTGATTGATACCTCTGTGCAGGCCATCGCTGATGGAAAAAATTTGTTGATCTTTCCGGAAGGTACAAGAAGTAAAGACGGACATGTTGGACGTGGAAAATCCGGTGTGGCACTGGTTGCAGCAAGAGCCCATGCAGATATTATCCCGATTGGCATTAATTTTCAGGATGAAAAATTGCATTTTCGCAGTAAAATCATTGTCAGAGTAGGCGAGCCTATTCCGGCCTCTTCCCTCCCAAAAACAGAAAATCTTTCAGAAAGAGAATTACTCAAAACACTCCGAACGGAAATCATGCCCCCTATTATGAACGGTATCAAAGCATTGGTAGATGAACCAAAACAAGAATCCTGACAGAAAGAATGTGATAGCATGAAAATCAAAGTTGCCAAATCTGCCGGATTCTGTTTCGGTGTGGATAGAGCTGTCAAAATGGTATATCAGGCATTGGAGCAGGGAAAGGCAGTTGCAACATTAGGCCCTATTATTCATAATACAGATGTTGTCAGCGACATGCAGGCCAAAGGTGCAAGAATCATTCAGAACGTGTCTGAACTCCGTCCGGGAGAATCTGTTGTGATTCGCTCTCATGGCGTGGAAAAATCTGTCTATGATCAAATTCATTCCCTGGGAAATCCTGTGATTGATGCCACTTGTCCATTTGTCAGGCGCATTCATGAGATCGTTGCCAGAGAAACCGCAGAAGGAAGCTTTATTTTGATCGCTGGAGATGAACAGCATCCTGAAGTACAAGGCATCATTGGTCATTGTGAACAAAATTATTTCGTTTTCAAAGATGAATTTGTGCTGAAAGACTTTTTTCAGAATTTAGAAAAAAACTTTTCAAAAAAGCTTGCAATTGTTGCTCAAACGACGTATAATAATATAATATGGGGAGAGTGTTTAAAAGTTCTTCCTGAACATGATTTTGAGATAAAAGTTTATGAAACCATATGCAGTGCTACAGAACAACGGCAGTCTGATGCGGCTGCCCTAGCTGCGGAATCTGACTGTATGATCATTATAGGCGGAAAACATAGTTCTAATACGGTCAAGCTTTATGACATCAGCAGACGCTACTGCAAAGCCTATCATATTGAAAATGCGAACGAACTGAACACTTTAGACCTGGCCGGCAATGTCGGCATTACAGCCGGGGCTTCCACACCGGCATATATCATTGAGGAGGTACTTAATACCATGGAAGAAAATCTGAACAAGAATCTGGAAACAGAGGAGGACGTGGCTTTCGATGATGACGCAATTGATGCATCATTCAAAAAGCTGAAAAATAATGACAGAGTGACCGGCGTTGTAATGTCTGTAGATAACACCGGTGTGCAGGTGGATCTCGGCGCAAAACAGACTGGCTTTGTTGCTGCTAAGGAACTGACGAATGAACCGGATAAAAAGCCTACTGATCTTGTAAAAGTCGGTGAAGAGCTGGATCTGATCGTGCTGAAAGTCAGCGATGGTGATGGAATTGCTACCCTTTCTAAGAAAAGAGTTGATGCTCTCAAGGCACAGGAAGAAATCACAAAGGCCAAGGAAGAGGGCACAATTCTGGAGGCAGAAGTCAGCAAAGTAGTCAAAGGCGGCGTGAATGTGTTCTATCATGGAGTCCGCATTTTTATTCCGGCTTCTCATACAGGTTTACCAAGAAATGCAGAGCTGGACGAGCTGAAAAACAAGACAGTCAGATTTATGATCATCGAAGTGCCGGAACACAGAAGCAGAAAAAGCCCTGTCGGCTCTATCAGATATGTAAACCGTCAGGAACGCAAGGCCGCTAAGGCAAAATTCTGGGCTGAAGCAGAAGTAGGCAAAGAATACGAGGGCGAAGTGAAGTCTATCACAAATTATGGCGTGTTTGTAGATCTGGGCGGTATTGATGGTATGGTGCATATTTCCGAACTGTCCTGGAAGAGAATCAAACACCCAAGTCAGGTAGTCAAAGAGGGCGATGTTCTTAAAGTATTCATCAAGAGCCTTGATCCGGAACGTGATCGCATTTCCCTTGGCTATAAGAGAGATGAAGATAATCCGTGGGAAAAATTCCGTTCTGCCTATGCAATTGGTGATACTGTCGAGGCAAAAATTGTTTCTACTACAACATTCGGAGCATTCGCACAGATTACAGAAGATATTGACGGCCTGATTCATATTTCTCAGCTGGCAGATCGTCGTGTGGATGATGTGAAAGAAATTGTTCACAAAGATGATGTAGTGACTGTTAAGATTATTAATATTGATGATGAGCGTAAAAGAGTTTCTCTGTCTATGAGAGATGTTCCTCAGAAAGAAGACTGATCTTAGAAAAATAATCCCCGTCCGGCGTTCCGGACGGGGTTTTTATTTTAGATTTTTTCAACTTTCATGAGATTGGTCATCCCGGAAATACCAAGCGGAACACCTGCTGTAATCACAACAAGATCACCCTCTTTGACATAGCCGAGTTCTTTGGCAGCAGAAACTGCTTTTGCAAACAATGTATCTGTATCATCTGCTTCATCAATTACGAAGGGAGTTACACCCCAGCTCATATTCATTTTGCGCTGATTTTCTTCATCTGTTGTGCATCCGAGAATCGGCACGGCAGGGCGGAATTTGGAAATCAGCCGGGCAGTCTTACCACGCTTTGTGACAGCAATAATGGCTTTAGCATTGAGATCATGTGCAGTTGTGACAGCAGCATGAGCAATGCCTTCTGCAATAGTAGCATTATCATTTTCTTTTCTGGAAGCAAATTCATGTTTATAATCAATATTGCCTTCTGTTGTGGAGGCGATCAAATCCATTGTCCGGACAACTTCAACAGGGAACTGCCCGGCAGCGGTCTCTCCGGAAAGCATGATTGCGCTTGTGCCGTCATAAATCGCATTGGCAACGTCTGTAATTTCCGCACGGGTCGGGCGAGGATTATTAATCATAGATTCTAGCATCTGTGTTGCAGTGATTACCTGTTTACCAGCATTATAGCCTTTTTGAATCAGCTTTTTCTGGATTGCCGGGATCTGTTCAAATGGAATTTCTACACCCATATCACCACGGGCAACCATGATTCCATCAGCGGCCTCAAGAATTTCATCAATATTATTCACGCCATCCAGATTTTCAATTTTGGCAATAATGCGGACATTGAACCAGCCTAAGCTTTTGGTAAAACGCCGGAGATAATTAATATCTGCGGCCGAGCGCACAAAGCTTGCGGCGATAAAATCATAGCCCATTTTTGCGCCAAATTCCAGATCGTTCATATCTGCATCACTCAGATAAGGCATAGACAGCTGAACACCAGGCACATTAATGCCCTTATTATTTGACAGCACACCGCCATGAATAATGCGACAGATCACATCTGTTCTTGTAATTTTTTCAGCCAGCAATTCAATCACGCCGTCATTGATCAAGATTCTTGTGCCAACGCTGACATCCTGAGGGAGATTCTTAAATGTAATGCTTCCGGTTTCATTTGTGCAGGGGACATCATTTGTAGTCAGGGTATACAGATCGCCGTCATGGATTTCGACAGGCTTATCATCTACAAATTTGCGGAGGCGGACTTCCGGCCCTTTGGTATCCAACATTGTAGCGATGGGCAGATGCAGTTCTTCCCGCAGTTTCACGATGGATTCAAATCTCTGCTTATGCGTGGCATAATCACCATGAGAGAAATTAAATCTTGCGACATTCATGCCGGCGAGCATCATATCCCTGAGGACAGTTCCTTTGTCTGTAGCTGGGCCTATGGTGCAGACAATCTTTGTTTTTCTGGTATTCATAAATTTACAGCTCCGTTTCTAAAGATTCAAATCTTTGCCATTTTAATTTTATCACAAGTGCATGAAACATGCAAGTCATTTTTTTGAAATTTCTATGAAATCTTTAAAATTCAGCGATTTGTGCAAAATCAGCCATGATTGATATAAAAATAACAATATTTTGTATGAAACTTCTTGCTTTTTTCCAGAAGATATGCTATAATAAATCTATATTTGAAATCAGAAAAGAGGCAATTATTTATGATGAATCCATTGGAACTGATGAAAATTCAGCCACTTCTGGAACAATTTCAGGAACGACATCCGAAGTTTATCCAGTTTTTCGGCTATGCAGGACAGAATCTTGAGGAAGATGCACTTGTTGAGATCAGTGTCACATCTGCGGACGGAAAGAAAGCGATTACAAATATTCGTATTATGCAGGAAGATCTGGAACTGATTGAAAAAATGAAGGGGATCATGCCATGAAAACAGTTCGATTTCTGCATCTGGCAGATTTGCATATTGGCAAAAAGCTGGGAGAATATTCTCTGATAGATGATCAAAGGGCTGTGCTGGAACAGGCCGCCGAACTTGCCGGGCACTGTGATGAAGTATTAATTGCAGGAGATGTTTATGATAAGCCTGCTCCCGGAACAGAAGCTATGGAATTATTTGATGAATTTCTGACAAAGCTTTGTCGCATGCAGAAGCCTGTCAGCATCATCAGCGGAAATCATGATGCTGCTGCCCGCATTTCTTATCTTGGAAAATTATTGCAGTCAAATCATGTAACCGTTTCAGAAAAATTTAATGGAAAATTACAGGCGGTTAAAAATCCAGATGAAGAAATTCAGATCTATTTGCTTCCATTTGTCACACCCGTTCGAGTAAAACAGTTCTGGCCGGATGAAAAAATAGAAAATTATGAAGATGCGATTAGAGTAATTCTGAAACATTCAGAGCTGAATCCGGAAAAAATTAATATTCTGCTTTGCCATCAGTTTATTACTGGGGGTGAAATCAGTGATGAAGAATTTTCTGTGGGCGGACTGGATAATATTAGTGCAGAGGTGTTTGCAGATTTTGATTATGTTGCCTTGGGACATTTGCATAAACCGCAGTTCTGCGGACGGGAAACGGTGCATTATGCAGGATCTCCCCTGAAATATTCACTTTCAGAAGAGCATCAGAAAAAATATTTCACAGTTGTGGAAATTTCAGGAAAGCATAATATTCAGATCCAGAAATTTCAGATCAAGCCTGTGCATGATGTCCGGACAGTAAAAGGCAGTTTTGCAGAGCTTCAGAAAATGCCATATACTTGGGATTATACAAATGTGATCCTGACAGATGAAACACCTGTTCCGGATGCCCGTCTGCTTCTGAGAACGAATTTTCCGCATATGCTCAAATTCAGCATCCAAAATTCTAAAATCCGTACAGATGATTTTGTCAGTGCTTCGGAACTGCCGGAAAAATTACCCCCCACAGAAATGTTTCGCCTGTTTTATCAGCATCAGAATTGCAATGCTGAACCAACACCGGAACAGATGAAAATTGTCCGTGAAATTTTTGCAGAACTGGAAGAGGAGGATTTCTGATTATGAAGCCATTGAAATTAATCATGACAGCATTCGGCCCTTTTGCAAAAGAAACAGAAATTGATTTTGAAAAAATCGGAAGACAAGGCGTATTTTTAATTTCTGGGAGTAATGGCTCAGGCAAAACCAGCATTTTTGATGCTATTTCTTTTGCGCTTTATGGAGAAACTAGCAATCCCGATAGAAGAAGTAAAAAAAGTGTTCATTCTGATTTTGCATCTGTCAGCACAAAAACCAGTGTTATATTAGAATTTCAACATCAGGGAGCTGTGTGGCGTGTGGAACGTTCCGGGAAATGCATCATGAAAGATGGCCGGAATCAGATGGAAATGAAAAAAGCTGTTCTCATAGATCAAAATCATGCCATCATTGCCGAAGGGCAGACGGCTGTGAATAAAAAAATCACAGATATGATTCATATGGATCGCAAACAGTTTGCGCAAACGGTCATGATCGCTCAGGGGGAATTTCAGAAAATTCTGAATGCTTCCAGCGAAGACCGAAAGAAATTATTTCAAGATCTGTTTCATACAGGAATTTATGAACAGTTTCAGAATAAGCTGAATGAAAAAAGCCGTGTCTATGAAGAACAGGCTGATCGACTAAAAGAACAGATCCGCCGGGAAATGTCCCGAATTATATTTGATGCCGCTTATCAGCCCCAAACCCCTCCCGAAGAAACACAGATCTCTGTTTATATTTCTTTGCTCACAAAACAGAATGCTGCACAGAAAATCAGCCTTTCCAAAATGCAGGAACAGAAAATGCTTTGCCAGAAAGAACGGGATGAATTAATCCGACAGATCGAAAGAGGGAAAGAACAGAATCATAAGCTAGAAGATCTGAAACAAAAAACTAGCCAGATGACAGATCTGCAAAAACGGAAATCTGATATTCAGGATCAGGAAACCCGTGTCCGCATGGCACATAGTGCGGATTATGTCCGCATTCAGGAAAGAATTTTGCAGACTTATCAGAAAAATCTGAATGAAAAAATAGTGATTCTGAATCAGATTTCAGGAAATTATGCAATGCAATCTGCTAATCTTGCCAATGCAGAGCAGATTTTGGAAACTGCAAATCAGGCGGCGGAAGCATTGGACGATCTGCGCCAGCAAGTCATGAATCTGGAACAGGCAAGGCCGCTTTTTCAAGAACGGCGTGAAAAAGAAAATGCCTATCAGAGAGCCGCTGCTGATCTGCAAAGCTGGAATAATCAATATCAGCAGCTTTCCCAGATTTATCATCAGAAAATGCAAAATTTTCTGCTCGGACAGGCTGGATTATTAGCGGAAGGATTACAAGAAAATCAACCGTGTCCGGTGTGCGGTTCTATGCATCATCCCTCCCCCGCAGCCAGACAGCAGGAAACGCCTTCACAGGAAGAGCTGAAACAGACAGAATTCCAGAGAAATCAGGCGGAACAGCAGTTTAGAAATACTTCTGAATATTGTGCACAGCTGAATGCTGAATTAGAAGTTCTCCGGAGTAATCCCGTATTGCAGCAGATGACAGAGGAGGTACTTCTTCAGACAATACAAGGCTGTCAGCAGAAGATGCAATATTTGCAAACACAGAAAACACAGGCAGAACAGAGTTTCAATAAATTCAAACATGATTGTGAAGTCTTGCATTCCCGCAAGGAAATGCTGGAAAAAGAAATAGAAACCCTGAAACAGGAAATCATAAATCAGCAAAATCTGTTTGATAAAGCATTGCATGACGGCGGCTTTGCAGATAGAAATATATATCTTGCTTCTGTACTTGATCCGCATATTGTGCAGGATCTGGAAAATCAGATTCAGAATTATTATATCAATCTGAATGGTCTGCAAAATGCAGTCAGAGAGCTTTCACAGGAAACTGCTGGAATGCAGTCTGTTGATCTTTCTTTGCTGGAACAGTCTCTTTTGCAGAAAAATAAAACATGCAATCAGCTGGAATCTGATGCCAGTGCATTACAATCTATTTTGAAAGAACATAGCAGAATTCTTTCTGATTTGCAAACGTTCGAGCAAAAGCTGAACCAGATTCAGAAAGAATGGGGCGTGATCTATGATCTATATCAAACTGTGAGCGGTACAAAACGAAACGGACAGGCAAAATTAAGATTAGAGGCCTATGTTCAGCAATATTATTTCAGACGAGTAGTAGCACAGGCAAATCAGCGGCTTTTTATGCTGACAGGCGGAAAATTTATTCTTCGATGCAGCGATAAAGCAAAAAATCATGTTTCTTATTCTGGTCTGGATCTGGAAGTCTTGGACACAAATACAAATCAATGGCGAGATGTCAGCACCCTTTCCGGAGGTGAATCTTTTCTTGCATCGCTGTCCCTTGCGCTGGGGCTATCAGATGTGATGCAGGAAGGAAATGGCGGTATTCAGCTGGATGCCATGTTTATTGATGAAGGCTTTGGCACATTGGATGAACAGGCATTGAATCAGGCGGTTACATTGTTAGGAAAACTGGCAGACGGAAGCCGGCTGGTTGGAGTGATATCTCATGTAGAAGCCTTAAAAATCCGGATTGAATCGCAGATCATGGTAACAAAAAAGACAAGCGGCAGTGAAATCACATTTACAGGCATAGACTGAATGATCAAAATACCGGGGGAAATAGCTCCCCGGTATTTTTTAAAAAATTTTTTGAAAAAAGACTTGACAAATGCTTTGAAATATGCTATACTATATATTGTCGTGAGACGGATAGAGGTATAATGCTGATGTGGCACAGGTGGTAGCGCAACGCCTTGGTAAGGCGTAGGTCACCGGTTCGAATCCGGTCATCAGCTCCAAAGCATGGATTTTTTGATCCATGCTTTTTTGTTTGGCATAAAAATAAATTCAGGAGGGGAAATTTTTGATGAATCAAAAAGGTGTTATAAATCTTGTCACAGCATTGCTATTATTAAATGCATCATTGATGACAGTGCAGGGAAATTTGTCTGCAAAGGCCGCCGATTGGAAATCTGCCTATCAAACACAAGTGCAGGAAACATTGCAGGAAATGAGCCCTACAGATGAAACAATGGGCTATAGTTTATATGATCTCACCGGAGATGGACAGCCGGAATTAATTATCTGCTATGGATTTGGTACAGGCTTCGGCGCATATAATCTCTATACTTACAGAAACGGAAAGGCAGAATTATATTATCAATCAGAAGCGAGATTCCTCCGCCTGGATACTGCAAAACATGATTTGCTTGAATTGACAGGCGGCCGTGGCTATTATGGTTATAATATTTATCATATGGATGGTACAAATATTACTTTCGTTGAAGGAATTGAATATGAAGAAGAATATACTTATACAAATGCTTCAGGGGAGATTTCTGTTATATCAGAAGAAAAAGCAGATGAAATTTTAAATATTTATCATGAAGATATTTCACTTGGGCATGAATATAAACTGACGGATCTTTCTGCTTTTGATGCAGATGATCCAGTGACAGAACCGCCCCCAGAGCCTACAAAAGAGGAAAAAAGTATATTATCAGAATCAGAGATCAGAGAAAAAGCCAGTACACATGGGCAAGTATATTTATTTGATTATCATGATTATGATGAAAATGGCACAAAAGAAGCTTTTGCCGTAATTGCAGAAGAAGGCTCTTATGGGGATGAAGTCCGGCATGTTTATTTTATTGATGAAAATGGAAATGAAACAGAAATGCTGAATCATTTCGATAATAGAATTATCGTAAGCACCGCACGCTATGCAGAATATAAAGGACAGGGCTTTTTCTCTTTTGATGCAAATTATGGCGGCTCAGGCTGGACAGCATTTATTTACAGCGTGAGAAATAATATTCCGTATGAATTAGATCTTTCCGGAAAAATTCAGGGATTTTATCAGGCAGATGATGGAAGTTTATATACCACAGTCAATGAGTTTGAACCTAATCATAAATATATTAATACGCCGCTGACCTATGCAGATGGGCAATTCTATCTTGCCGAGGAAGTGCCCACTACACAGCCTGCTACAGAACAAACAGAGATCATACAAACGCTTCCCATATGGTATGATGCCTATGAAACTATATTGACAGAATTTAAAGCTTCTTCACAATATCATGAAAATGCAGAATATGCCTTATTTGATATAGATGGAAACGGCATACCAGAATTATTTATTACGCCTAATACAGAATATGGTGAAAAAACTTCTTACGGTGATCAGCTGTATGGCTATGATAATAATAAAGCTGTACGATATTGGAGCGGTGAAAATTCTGATCTGATTTCGTTGATAACATCTGTTGACAGCGTCCCCTCTGCGATAGTTGCGCCAGATGCACATATTGTAGCATTCACATTCGGAAACGGTGACGGCAGCAGTTATTATTATGATTATTGGAAGATCGATAACACAACACTCACACATCTTGGGCTTTTCTGGAGTAAAATAGATCCTTCAGGGAATCAGCAGAATGATTCTTATGGAGTTATGAAAAATCAGGAATCAAAAAGTTTGACAAAAGAAGAATTTGAGAGCCAGACAGCAGATTATCAAAATATGACATGGGTATCTCCTTATGAGAACTGTGTTTCGATCAATGATAATTCTTTATTGGCATCATGGAAAGGAGCATCTGTTAAAATTCCTGATCCTGTGCAGACAACAATCCAAATAAATCCTACAGAGCCGAAACCGGAAAATGAACATTCTGAAAGCAGTTTTCAAGAATCTGGATCAGAAAGTGCAGTTTCTACTGTTAGTTCTGCTGTTAAAATTTCATTGATCAGTACTAAGATTACTACAGTTACTACTTATACTACCAGTACTTCCAGCAATCCCGGAATTCCCTCTCATTCTGATACAAAAGATTCTGTTTTGCTGATTAAAATCACTGTTGGGATAGCTGTCCTTTATCTGATCGCTTGTATTTTTATATTTGGAAGAAAATCATAATCTCTTATAGATTTAATCTATTAGCTTGTCTTGAAATTTGCTATATCTAAAAATATTGACAGATCCGTACAGATGTGATATAATAATTCTATCATCTACTAAAAAAGTATGTTTTAGAAAGAGGTTTAT
This sequence comes from Ruminococcus sp. UBA7013, assembly GCA_002449585.1. Classification (GTDB taxonomy): domain Bacteria; phylum Bacillota; class Clostridia; order Oscillospirales; family Ruminococcaceae; genus UBA3855. The sequence continues at coordinate 23,229 of DJXD01000084.1, read as the reverse complement.
TATGGCTTGTTTTATAATTCCTGCCGCAGAAGCGGCGGTTGTGACGGCTGTCCGCCTGATTGCGGAACAGAAAAATAAAACATATTCCGTCACAAAAGTAAATCCTGAACAGGAGCTTGCAAAGAAAGAAACTGTATTATATAAAACACGCTGGCTGACAAATCTGCTTTGGGGCGGAAGCGCATTGCTAGCATTTGAACATGTTTGGCATGGCGAAGTAACACCTTGGTTTCCGTTTCTTACGGCTATGAAAGATCCGGATTCTATGGCGGAAATGTTGCATGAAATGGGAACAAATGGCGTAGGAATGGCTCTGCTTGTTACAGCCGTATGGGCTGGTATGGTGCTGATCTCACATATCCGGAACAGAAAATATCAGCATGAGGTGCATGTGTCATGACTTTGGTAATTACCATACTGGCGGCTGTTATCAGTACAATTCTATGGTATCAGAATGCGCCGCAGGATATTTATCGCATAGCAACACTTTGCTGGATGTTCTGGGGGGCTTCCCTTATGTGGCTGGTGGATGCAATTTCTGAATATATCGAAATGGGTGCAGAATATTTCATGCCTGCGCCGTCCGATATGCTCAATGATGCATTTCTTGGAATTTCTGTAACAGCATTCGGCTGTGTAATATGGCTGGTGGATCTGCTGATTCATGATCCTAAAGGCGTTTTTAGAAAAAAGATTTCAGAAAGGGTGGATGAACATGCATGATCATCATGAACACAGTCCGGCACATATTCATTCCCATCGTGCGCTGATCGGCTTTGATGAACATGGCATTCCCACGGTTACACATAAGGCAGATCATCAGGAGGAGGATGACCCTCAGGCATTTATCAGAGATTACATGAATGCTGTTTCTGAATACCGGAAAACATTCCCATCAAAACAGGATGTTATTGATCAAACACCAGATCCGGCAGTCAGAGAAATGATTCTCCGGATGGAACAGCTTGGATTAGATACAACTTTTGATAGATTTGATAAACAAAAGCCACAATGTAATTTTGGATTGGCAGGTATCTGCTGTAAAATTTGCAATATGGGGCCTTGCCGGATCACAGCAAAGGCATCCCGTGGAGTATGCGGTGCAGATGCAGATCTGATTGTTGCGAGGAATCTACTGCGCAATGCGGCGGCAGGTGCGGCACAGCATGGAATGCATGCTCGTGAGGTCATGCTTGCGCTGAAATGGGCGGCAGAAGGAAAGCTAAATATTCCAATTATGGGAGAACAGAAAATCAAAGATACTGCAAAATCATTCGGGATCAAGACTGAACATAGACAATTGAAGCATATTGCCGCTGATCTGGCGGATCGATTGCTGGAAGATATGTCACGCACCGTACCGGGAACTTATGAGACAATCAAGGCATGTGCGCCGCCCGAACGTCAGAAAGTATGGGAAAAATTAGATATTCTTCCCATCAGTGCATATCATGAAGTATTTGAAGCTTATCACAAATCAGGATGCGCAACAGATGGAGATTGGAAAAGCATTATGCAGCAATTTTTAAGATGTGGGCTGGCGTTCACATTCTCTGGAGTTGTAGGGGCATCTATTGCGACAGATAGTTTATTTGGTGTTGGTGATAGAGTCACATCAAAAGTCAATATTGGCGCATTGCAGAAAGGCTATGTAAATATTGCAGTACATGGGCATTTGCCTTTATTGGTGAGCCAGATTGTCAAGACAGGCCAACAGGAAAAATTTATTGCATTGGCAAAACAGGCCGGTGCAAAAGGCATTCGATTTTATGGGATCTGCTGTTCAGGGCTGGCGGCTATGTACAGATATGGCGGTGTGATTCCGTTATGCAATGCCGTTTCAGCAGAATTAGTACTTGGAACAGGTGCGCTTGATTTATGGGTTGCGGATGTGCAGGATGTATTTCCATCTATTATGGAAGTAGCCAGATGTTTCAAGACAACGGTTGTCACAACAAGTGAATCGGCAAGATTGCCCGGTGCAGAGCGTTATGGATATGATCATCATCATGCAAATATTGATCAGACGCAGGAGCTTGCTGAGAAAATTATTCTTCGGGCGATCGAGAGCTTTGAAGCTCGGAAAGGCATTCCAGTTTATATTCCGCCTTATGAAGTAGAGGCAGAAGTTGGCTTTTCTGTTGAATATGTTCATAAGAGATTTGGCAGTATGCAGCCGCTGGCGGATGCTATAAAAAATGGCAAAATTCTCGGAATTGTGAACATGGTCGGATGTAATAATCCGAAAGTGCTTTATGAGAAAGCTATTATTGATGTCGCAGATGTATTATTAAAAAATAATGTGCTGATCCTGTCAAATGGCTGTGCTTCTTTTCCATTGATGAAATTGGGATATTGCAGTCAGAATGCACAGGATAAAGCCGGAGATGGTCTCCGGGAATTTCTGGGAGATGATCTTCCGCCGGTATGGCATGTAGGAGAATGTATTGATAATACAAGATCTTCCGGAATATTTGCAGGTGTATCAAATGCATTGGGACATTCTATTTTTGAAATGCCGCTTGCCTTCTGTTCTCCGGAATGGGGCAATGAAAAGGGCATTGATGCCGCACTTGGTTTCCGCCTGATGGGTGTGAATTCTTATCATTGTGTAGAAGCTCAGATTTATGGATCTAAAAATGTGATCGAATTTCTGAAAGATGGTACAAAAGAATTATTAGGATCTGTCATGCATGTGGATACAGATCCGGTTAAGCTCGGTGAAAAGATAGTTGCTGATATGAAGGCAAAAAGGCTTGCTCTGGGCTGGGATAAAGATTAATCAAACCGCCGCAGATTTCTGCGGCATGGTTTCAGATTTTATTGCATAGTATTATGATATGAATAATCAGCGAAAAGGAGAGAGATTTATGAGAAAAAATAGAATTTTAGGATTTCTGACCGCTTTGGCATTAGGTGTGGCTTTGACCGGATGCAGTGCTTCGGATGCTGCTGTCAATGATGGAAAGAAAGTTGTAAAAATTGCCTATCTGCCTATTACGCATGCGCTTCCGGTATTTGAAGTAAAAGAAGAATTAGAAGCCGCTGATGATGATTTGCAGGTGGAATTAATCAAATATGGATCATGGCCGGAATTGCTGGATGCTTTGAATACAGGAAGAGTAGACGGTGCTTCTGTTTTGATTGAATTAGCTATGAAATCCAAACAGGAAGGTATCGGAATTAAAGCAGTTGCATTAGGACATAAAGATGGAAATGTGATTGTCACAAATGATAGCATTCAGACAGCAGCTGATCTCAAAGGAAAAACATTTGCCATCCCACACAGACAATCATCACATAATATTCTGCTGAATGATGCTTTAGCTGAGGCAGGATTGACAATTGATGATATCACTGTTACAGAGCTTGCCCCTCCGGAAATGCCCTCTGCATTGGCAAGCGGTCAGATAGATGGTTATTGTGTCGCTGAGCCATTCGGGGCGAAAGCTGTTACACTTCATGCCGGACATGTGCTGTATTCATCAGAAGAATTATGGCCGGAATCTCTCTGCTGCGGCCTTGTGCTGACGGATGATTTTATTGACTCCCGTGCAGAAGATGCTTCTGCATTTGTCAAAAGCTATCAGCAGGCAGGGAAGAACCTGACAAAAGAAAAAGCAAAGGAAATTGCAGTGAAATATCTTCAGCAGGATGAAGATGTGCTAGATACTTCATTGCAGTGGATCAGCTATGATGATCTTGAAATTACAGAAGAGACTTATGCAATATTGACAGAAAAAGTCAAAACTTATGGCCTTTCTGAAAATCCCCCTGCTTATGAAGATTTTGTAAAAAATGATTTTTAAGGAGTGCGGTATCCCGTGAAAAAACTGAATTCTCTGAAACATGTTGTTGTTTCATTCGCTGTATTAATTCTGCTATGGCAGTTATTATTCAGCGTGAGTCATTTCAATGAAGCATTATTCCCATCACCTCTGAAAGCTTTCCGGGCATTGATAGAGATGATTGGAGACGGTTCATTATTCCGGCATATCGGCACGAGTATGTATCGTTTTGCGGCTGGATATATCAGCGCAATTGTGATTGCGGTATTGCTGGGGCTATTATTAGGATGGTTCTCTAAAGCATTTCAATATATCAATCCGATTGTGCAGCTGCTGAGACCAATTTCTCCAACTGCTTGGATGCCATTTATTGTATTATGGTTCGGAATCGGTGATATTCCGGCGATTGTGATTATTTTCATAGCAGGCTTTTTTCCGGTGTTATTATCTACCGTTGCGGCAGTCGGAAATATTGATCCGATTTATTTCAAAGTCTCGAAAAATTTCGGCATACGTCAGCCGGAATTGATGTGGAAAATTATTTTTCCGGCGGCATTTCCGCAGATTGCAAACGGAATTCATTTGGCATTAGGTACAAGCTGGATTTTTCTGGTCGCCGGTGAGATGGTTGGGGCACAATCTGGACTTGGATATCTGATTATTGATGCAAGAAATAATTTGCGAACAGATATTTTATTAGCAACTATTGTGGTCATTGGTTTGATTGGCCTGTTGCTGGATGGATTATTGAAGATTCTGGAAAAGCAGATTATGAAAGCATGGGGAGGCGGAACAGCATGAGTTTGATAGAAGCAGAGAAGGCAGAAAAAATTTTTCATCAGAATGGAAAGGAATTTACAGCATTTACAGATATTTCCCTGAAAATCGAGAAAGGTGAATTTATCTGTCTGCTTGGCCCTTCTGGATGCGGAAAGAGTACATTGCTCAATGCTATGGCCGGATTTGATCCGGTCACATCCGGAAGCATTAAGATTGATGGAAAAGAAGTGAAAGAACCATCTGTCAAATATGTGACGATTTTTCAGAATTATGGCTTGCTTCCATGGCGGACAGTTCAAAAAAATGTGGAGCTGGGCTTGGAACAGAATCAGAAGCTTTCCAAACAGGAACGTCAGGAAATTGCAGAAAAATATATTGAATTAGTTGGGTTGAGCAATTTCAGAAAACATCATCCCAAACAGCTTTCCGGCGGAATGCAGCAAAGAGTTTCTATTGCACGGGCATTAGCTGTAGATCCGGAAATTGTATTCATGGATGAGCCATTTGGCGCATTGGATGCAATTACCAGAATGAAATTGCAGGATGATATTTTAAAAATTTCACGCACAGAAAAGAAAACAATTATATTTGTTACGCATGATATTGAAGAAGCTGTATATCTGGCGGATAGAATCGTCATTCTGACACCAAATCCCGGAAAACTTAAATGTGTCTATGAAGTGCCACTCAAAGGCTACCGGGAGCGCACCAGCGGCGATTTTTTGCAGGTGCGTGATAAGATTTTTGAATTATTTAATATGAAACCAGAAAACAAGATTGAATATGTGATCTGAGTGTTATAGATTTTGCTGATAGCTAATTATTGAAAATAAGCATTTGACAAATTTCAAAATCTATGTTATCATATAGATACAGTAAGAATTAAAAATTAAATTCAGGAGGAATTTATTATGGCAGAGAAAAAATATCATTTTGAAACATTACAGCTCCATGTTGGACAGGAGCAGGCAGATCCGGCATCTGATGCCAGAGCAGTTCCGATTTATGCAACCACATCTTATGTATTCCATAATGCACAACATGCCGCTGATCGCTTTGGCCTGAAAGATGCAGGAAATATCTACGGCAGACTGACTAATTCCACACAGGATGTATTTGAAAAAAGAATTGCCGCATTGGAAGGCGGCGTTGCCGCATTGGCAACAGCATCTGGTGCTGCTGCAATTACTTATACAATTCAGGCACTTGCCAAGGCCGGTGAAAATGTCGTTGCTGCAAAAACAATTTACGGCGGAACTTATAATCTGCTCGCACATACTCTCCCGCTTTATGGCATTACTGCAAAATTTGCAGAGCCAGATGCTGCTGCTCTGGAAGCACAGATTGATGAAAATACAAAGGCTGTCTTTGTCGAAACACTCGGCAATCCGAATTCTAATGCCGTTGATATTGAAGCTGTCGCAAAAATTGCACATGCGCATGGAATTCCGCTCGTAGTGGACAGCACATTTGCAACCCCTTATTTAGTACGGCCAATTGAGTATAATGCAGATATTGTTGTACATTCTGCGACGAAATTTATTGGCGGTCATGGCACAGCAATCGGCGGTGTCATCATTGATAGCGGCCATTTTGATTGGAATGCTTCCGGGCGTTATCCGTGGATTTCTGAGCCTAATCCTTCTTATCATGGTGTTAGCTTTACAGCGGCAGCAGGTGCAGCGGCATTCGTGACATATATCAGAGCCATTCTGCTCCGTGATACTGGTGCGGCAATTTCTCCATTCCATGCCTTTATCTTCCTTCAGGGTTTGGAAACACTCTCACTCCGTGTAGAACGTCATGTTGAAAATGCCCTGAAAATTGTGGATTATCTGGCAAAGCATCCGCAGGTCGAAGCTGTGCATCATCCTTCACTTGCTTCTGAGCCAAGTCATGAGATCTATCAAAAATATTTCCCCAATGGCGGCGGCAGTATTTTCACATTTGAGATCAAGGGAACAGAAGAAGATGCTAAGAAATTTATTGATCATCTGGCCATTTTCTCCCTGCTTGCAAATGTTGCAGATGTGAAATCTCTTGTGATTCATCCGGCATCTACCACGCACTCCCAGCTGACAGAGGAAGAACTTCTTGAACAGGGCATCAAGCCAAATACAATCCGTCTTTCTATCGGGACAGAACATGTAGATGATCTGATTTCTGCTTTAGAGGATGCTTTTACAGCAATTTCCTGAACATCTCTGCTGACAATGGCTTTTCCGATTTTTGGGAGAGCCATTGTTTTTTTCAGCACAAAGCCAAAAAAATTTAAAAATTTTCTATTGACTTTTTTCCGAATATGTGCTATAATAAGCATGTGTTATAAGGCGGCTTCATATGTTCCGGGAAAATGTGAAAGCTGAATTATCTTATGATAATACAAAATCATGGAAGGGTGATGTGTGAATGTACAAATGGAGAAAAACACTTAGTTTTCTGATGGCTCTGACACTGCTGTCCAGTTCCTCGCCAGCGATTACAAGCGCAGTGGCTGACGGCGTTTCTACATGGGCAATTCAGGCTTCCGCTGTAGAAGTGTTTACAGATGAAAGCGGATTCGATTATGTCGACTATGGGAACTATGTGGAAATTATCGGGTATGAAGGCGAAGAAACCAATCTGGAAATCCCTGCCAAATTAGATGGAAAACGGGTTGCCAGAATCGGAAATAACGCATTTGCAACGAAAAATACGGATGTTACAACGATTACCGTACCTGACAGCATTGAATATATTGGTGCAAATGCATTTGCTGGCTTGGTCAATGTAAAGACAGGCTATATCCCGACAAAATTCATTGCAATCTGTGCCGCTGCTCAAAATATTGAAGTCAGCAAAAATATCACAGAATTATTGAGCTTCGAAATTCAGAACAGCACAACAACGAAAGTAACTATCCCGGATGGTCTGGCTACAATCTATACAGAGTATACTATTGATGGTAGTTCATTAGCAAACAGAGGTGTCGCTGTTCCAAAAGAAGTGTCCGAAGCAGATATTGAAGGTCTCACTGCTGAAAAACTGGAAAGCTTCGTTCAGAAATATAGCACAATTGCAAGTGTAACATTCTGGAACAAAGATACAAAGATTCCAGAAGGTGCTGTTCCGGTGAAAGCACTTGTTCGGGGCTATAGAATTTCTACTGCTCATACCTATGCTACTGATAATGACAGAGATTTTGAACCGTTGGACGGCTGGGAAGAGGATGATGCTATTTTAAATAACATCAGCTTTGAAGTCAAGAATTATGAAACTGATAAGCATAAATTCCATTTCGAAGTAACAGCTGATACAAATGGCTATTCTATCAAGCAGATTGGTGTGATTACAGATCAGTCTAATCTGACAACAAAAGATACTGCTGAAACGGATTTGACTCTGGATTCTTCTTTACAGGGCAAGAAAATCGGCAAAAAGTCCACAGGTGATAATACTTTCAAAACGGATATTAATGACCAGAATAACCTCGGTGCATGGGTTCGTCCTTATGTTGTTGTTTATACCGGCGCAAAGGATGAAAGCGGCAATCAGCTGACAGTTGTGAAGTATGGCGATGTACAGTATGTATATTCCGAAGAAAATGTAAAAACTTTGCTTGATGTTCAAATTGATCCGGAAAATGCACGTCTTACTAATAAAGTAAAGGCTGTTGTTACTTCTGATAATAATCAGTATGATCTTGTCAAGACAGGTCTTATCATTGATAAAACAAATGCCCCAGCAGATGCAACAGAAGCAGCTGAATTACTCACACTGGTTTCTGATCTGCCAGGTAAAACTGTAGCAGGCAAAGCAGCAAATAATTTTTCTGGTTCTGTTTCCAATGAGGGAAATAATCTCTGGATGGTTGGTTATGTGACCGTAAGCCTGAACGGCAATGAAATCACAAAGTATACTGATGCGCAGTATGTCACATTCCCGGATGATCCGTTCTCATCTGTAGATCTTACTTTGACAGATACAGCACTGTCTTCTACAAAGTTCAGATTTGATGTAAATGCAGATGCTCCATCAGATGTGAATGTTTTGAAAACAGGTGTCATCATGAACAGAACTGGTGTGCTGACAAGTGAAAATGTAATCAGCTCTTTAACACTGGATTCTGATTTCAACGCAAAACAAATGGGTTCTGCTGATGCTTCTTCTTATACTGCAAATGCTTCTGATATGGGCAATGGTATCTGGGTCGTTGGTTATGCAGTTGTAGAAATCGACGGCGTGGAAGAAGTAAAGTATACTGCTCCTAAATTTGTTTATAGCGCAGAACAGATAGAAGGCGTAAATGTTAGCATGACAGCCAGCCAGGCAAAGGATACAGATGGCAATATTGCTGCTAATAAATATAGATTCGATGTCGTTTCTAGAACTTCTGATCATAAATTAGTGCAGTCTGGTGTCATTGTTGACAAGCTCAACAGATTCAAGACAGCAGAAGAAGCAGCAAAATCGCTGACACTGGATTCTGATCTTTCTAATAAAGTTGTTGGTAAGAAAACAAAAGATCTGATCAGCAACTATTCTGCAAATGTTACTACTGCTGGTAAGGGTCTCTGGGTTGTTGGTTATGCAATCGCTGAGGATGCAAATGGCAATCAGGAAACATATTACACTGAGCCGGTTTATGTTAACAGCTATGAGGATACTGTAAAAGCAAACTTTAGCGTAAATATGGTAACAACCCCCGTAGAAGGTACGATTAAGACTAGAGCTGACGTTACTGTTTCCGCTGATGGTGCAACAATTGAAAGAAGCGGTGTTCTTGTTGATAAGACAAACAGCGTTACAGCTGATACAGCAGCTTCTCTGCTGGTACTTGATTCCAGTCTGTCATTGACAAGAGGCGGAAAAGCTGGAGCTACTTCTTACTCTGCAAATATCTCACCCAGTGGCAAGGGTCTGTGGATCGTTGGTTATTCTACTATCAAGGTAGGCAACGAGACCATTACTAAGTACACAGAACCGGTATTTGTTGAAAATCCTTAATCAGGCAGTTCCCGGCTTTCAGGCCGGAATGCATATACAGCATAAATAAGAGAGAGGTGAAAGACCCATGGCAAAAGAAAGATACACAGAGGCACAGATCGAAGTCGTAACATTTGAAGCTGAGGATGTTATCACTACTTCTGACTTCGACAACATTGATGAAGAGCTTTAATCATTCGTGTAAACAGAAAAACGCCGCTCCGCAAGGGGCGGCGTTTCTGTTTCTAAAATTTTTAATCTTGACAAACCGCATGAAATATGCTATACTAAAATAGATTTAGTTTACAAAGAGAAATAAGGGTGGTTCAAAGATTTATGGATATGAATGAAAGTTATACAATAAAAGATATTATTGATTTGTTGCTTGGTAAATTGTGGCTGCTTATTTTAACGACAGTGATCGGAGGAGCGGCAGCATTTTCATATGCGCATTTTGTCATGCCGCTGAAATATGAATCTTATACATCTCTTTATGTCCGAAGCAGTAGTATGATCGGCAATCTGGATATTAATCTTGGAGAACTGAATGCTTCCCGATCTTTGCTGACTACATATATTGTGGTTCTCAAAAGTAATTATGTCATCAATGAAGTGGCGGAAGCTCTTGAATTAGAATATTCCCCAGATGAGCTGAAAAATGTTTTTTCTATGAAAGATGATAAAATCGTACTGGATTCTATCCGCAGTAAGCTGACAATGAGTTCTGTAGATGGAACGGAAGTTATGAAGATCACGGCAAATACAACAAATCCGGAAATTTCAGCAGCAATCTGCAATCGGCTTGCAGAGGCGGCTGTGGATTCTTTAACTCGCATTGTCGGAGCAGGTTCTGTTGAAATTATTGATATTGCAGATCCGATTTATAGAGCAGTTTCCCCTAATGTTCCAAAAACGACAGCTCTAGGGGCAATGGTGGGGCTGATGATGGCCGCATTCTTGATCCTGCTGGTGGATTTCTTTGATAATTCTATCAAAACTTCTGATGTTCTGACAAAAAAATATGAAAAATCTGTTTTTGGTGAGATCATGAATTTCTCATCTGATCGGAAATCTAAAAAGAAAGATAATCAGACAGCACAAAGAACGCAGTTGATTTCAGATCCCAAAATGGATTTTAATATTGTAGAAAATTATAAATCTATCCGATCAAATATTATGTTTGCGCTATCCACATCGGAGCATCGTGTTCTAGCGGTTACCAGCGCAAATCCGAGTGAAGGTAAATCCACAACAGTGGCCAATATTGCAATTGCATTTGCTCAGACGGGGAGCAAAGTGCTTCTGATAGATGCGGATATGAGAAAGCCTGTTCAGCATAAGCATTTTACGCTTTCTAATAAAAAAGGCCTTTCGACAGCAATCGGGCGAATGAATTCGCTGGAAGAGTCTATTCATAAAGAAGTTTATAAAACATTGGATGTAATGCCTTCAGGGCCTATTCCGCCAAATCCGTCCGAAATGCTGGCATCTCAGCAATTTGCTGATATTCTTGTCGAATTAGAGCCGCAATATGATTATATTATGATTGATACACCGCCGATTAATGTCGTCAGTGATACTATGGTATTAAGCAAGATGATTGCCGGTGTGCTGATGGTTGTAAAATATGCATCTACTACATTTGAGGAAATACAGGAAGCTTTGAAACGTTCGGAAATGTCAGAAATTTCTGTTCTTGGTTTTATTCTGAATGAGATTGCACATAAGGGAAGCGGACATTATTATAGCTATAAGTATAAATATAAATACAAGAGCTATAAATATGGTTATGGCTACGGATATGGCTATGGATATGGAAGTACAGACGAGGTCAAGCTGGATGAAATCCGGATCACTCGCCGGGAAGATGCTAAGCAGGAAACAGAGAAAATAACCGAAGAACAGCCGAAAATGCTGGAAAATACACAGGAAACAGAAAGCAAAGCAGAAGAATCGGAAACAATGATATCTGAAAATCAGACAGAATCCGAAATTTCTGAAATCATAACGGAAGAAGTGGAAACACCTGTAACAGAAGAAGTTCAGGCTGAACCGGAAAATGTTGAAATCATGACAGAAGAAGTTCAGACAGAAGAGAGCCCGGAAGAAATTCCTCCTGCTGATCCGGTAATATTAGAAAAACCGGCAGAAGTATCCCCGGAAGTATTTCTCCCATCAGAAGCATCAGAAGACTTGCCCCCGGTCGCAGTGATTCCTCCGGAAGATCCGCCTGCTGAAAATCCCAACGAAAGTGAGGAATCATAATGCTGACAGATTGCCATTGTCATATTTTGCCTGGCATTGATGACGGATCAAAAAATGCAGAAATGTCCCTGAACATGATTGCACTTCAACATCAGCAGGGTGTAGAGCGTATTATTGCAACACCGCATTTTTATGCGCATAGGGAAAAATCTATTGCACATTATCTGGAAAAGCGTCAAGCGGCCTATGAAGAAATGATTGCCGGAAATCCGGCTGTGACAGATATTCGTCTTGGTGCGGAAGTTGCCATTGAGCATGGATTAAGTCAGATCGCCGGGATTGAAAAGCTTGCTTTTCAGGGAACAAAATTATTTTTATTTGAATTTCCATATTCGAGATTTGATCAGCGATATATTGAAGAGATTTATAACATCTGCAATGACTATGGATTCATTCCGGTGATTGCGCATGTGCACAGATGTCTGCAATATTATACAAAGGCAGAAATGGCCAAAGTGCTGGAGATTGATGGCATTTTTCAGGTCAATAATGAAGCATTCGGAAATTTCCGGGAGCGGAGCTTTTGCAAGAAGTTGCTGAAAGATGGGTATCCGGTCATCTTCGGAAGTGATGCCCATAATCTGGACTCCAGAAAGCCGAATTTTGATTTGCTATTAAAAAAGGCAAAAGAGGAATGGCTGAAAGATGCAGAAGAGATTTTAGAAAGATATATACCATAAAAAAAGCCCTGAAACTTCTGTTTCAGGGTTTTTACAGAACAAAGCCGGCATTTCTGCCGGCTGAATTTTTTTAATAAACCGCCTTGCCGTCATATAGAGAATAAAACCAAGCGTCTCCGCAAGGTGGGTATCCGCCTGACAGTCTCTCGCTCCCAGCGTCCGGGAACTGGCGGATAAATCGGCCAGGCCGGGAGGTCTGCAATCCTCAGTCAGAGCATCAGATTCCCTGAATATAAGTGTTGGATTATAATAGCTATATTTGCTCGAACAAGGCAGTAAATTGGCATTTAAGACTCTTCGTCGTCTTCGTCTTCGAACATTTTGTTAATGCGATCAATAAAGATTGCACCAATGTGTTCATATTCTTCATCATTATCAATAGTGGCTAGAAATTCTTCACCATTTTCTTCAGCGACTTTCAGGACAACTAATTCAGCATCTTCTTCAAGGACAGCATCCGGATCATCCAGATAAGGAAGCAGGGCATAATATACAGTGCCGTTTTCTTCCATTACATCCATCAATTCAAATTCTTGTGCATTGCCTTCCTCATCAGTCAATGTGAAAATTTCAGGCGTATAATCTTTTTCTTCCATGAATACATCCTCTCCGCCTCCGGAGAGGCATTTATTAAATCCAATATTATTATACTACATTTTTTCTGAAAAAGCAAGAGGTAAATGCAAATTTTTTTTTTAAATCAAGAAAAATGTTTAGCATCACGGAAAATAATGGTGTTTCTGAATGGATTGCACCAAATATCTGTATTTTGATCTGTATAGATTAGATAGCGGCATTGATAGAACAGGGGGATGAATGTATAATGAGAAGTGATTGCTTTTTCTGCCGCACCATATAGAGAAAGCTTTTCTGCCTGAGTGGTTTTGACAGAAAGATTTTTCATGACAGAAGAAAATTCTGCATTTTCAGAATAAAATGGAGCAGACTCTACAGTTTTCAGAACAGAATCACAGCTGTTTTGTTCAGGTGTGATGGCATATAAGGCGATACTGTAATCACCTGAAGCAAGACGCTTTTGATATTCAGAGCTGGAAACGGATTCAATGCCGATATAATGGCCAAATTGAGATTGCCAATTTTGACAGATGCTTAAAATAGCTTCTGTATCTGAAAAAGAATCAGGAACAAGAATTTTCATAGCTGTGATAGAAGAAACAGGAATTTCTTCTGTGATTTCCTGAAAAAGTGTAAATGCCTGATCAGGATCATAAGCATGAGATAATGGCTCATCTGCATATAATTCACGATAAGGGCGGCCAAGAAGCTGAACGGCTGGGGGAATGATGCCATAAGCAGGCTGAAAAGCAGGATTCAGCGTGAAACTGCTTCGATCAATGCCACAGGCTAAGGCTTCCCGGAGGGAGATATTTTGCAATATTTTATTTTCAGGATTAAAAATCAGTCCCCAAGTGCGGAAATAATGATTTTTTACAGTAGCAGAGGAGAGATCTCCATCAGGGAGCTGATCTGTCAAGATAACATCTGTATTTTGATCTGAAAAATCCTGTCGGACTTCCTGAGCGGAGCGCATGATGGTGAATTGCAGACTTCCGGGAGAGATGGTATCAGCGGCATGATAAGTTTTATTTTTCCGGAAGGTGAGGAAATTGCCGCTTCCGTATGCGTCATACATCCATTTATTAAGATAAAATGCGCCATTGCACAGGATCATAGAATCATTCAGTCCATAACGGCCTTTTGTAGAGAGGAAGAAATCTTCATTGCAGGGAACTGCACAGCATTGTGTTAGCAGGAGAGGAAATTCTGCATTGGGGGCAGAGAGCTGAAAAATGACAGTTGCACCATCAGGCGCAGAAACGCCAAGTTTTTCTATTTTTTGTTTTCCATCCAGAATTTCAGAGGCATTTTCCAGACAAAGGAAATCTTCTGCATGGGGGGCTTTTGTTGCCGGATCTATGAGACGGCGGAATGCAAAGACATAATCCAGAGAAGTGACAGGCAGGGCATTTTTTTCTTCCATACCAGAGCGATACCAATAGCAATCATTTCGAAGGGTAAAGACATAAGTCAGCCCATCATCAGAAACAGTATAACTTGTTGCACCAGCGGGGAGGATATTGCCATTTTTATCAAGCCGGAGCAAGCCTTCCATCATGTTGGCAATTACAATTTCTGCATTTTCATTGCTGGTATATTGTGGATCAAGGCATTCAGGGTTTCCGGGGATGGTGCAGGTAAACAGATAACCTGTTCCGGTTTCCTCTTTTTGGGAACATCCTGTCAGCAGAAGCACCAGCAGAACAGGACAGAGCAGTAGCAGATGTTTCATAAATGCAAAGTCTGCTGCTTAGAATATGGGCAAACGAATCCATATTGAAATCCCATGCAGCTCACGGGAAATTTCCTGTTTTTCATTTTGGCTTGCCGTTATTGATGATGGATCAATAACGGGATTCACCTCACTTTCTGATTTTTTGATTGCCAAAATATTATATCACATTTGACTGCTTTTGTCAATAGTTTTCACAGTGCCTTTCAGAATTTCCTGCATGTATTATAACACGTCTGAAACAGATTAGCAATTATTTTTGCGTGTTAATATTTGATTTTTTTTAAAAAAACTATTGACAAATTGTGAATTCCGTGTTATAATATATCATGAAGATTCAGCATAAGCTAGCATGCCTCTTTAGAGATTTAGCACTGAAATTTAATTTTAGGGGGCGTTTTTATGAAATACTGGAAATTAAAGGGCTTTACGCTTGTGGAAATGATTGTGGTGATTGCCATTATTGGGGTATTAGCATCTATTCTAGTGCCGTCAATGCTGGGATATGTAACAAAAGCAAAACTCAGTGCGGCAAATTCTACAGCGAAATCTTTATATAATGCAGGAATGGTTGCATGTCGGGAACAGGATGTTGTTAAACCAATTCCGAACGGATTTTATACAGATGATACACATCAGGGCAGTGGAATGATTTATGATGAAAAAATCTGTGGTTATATTTATCAGTATTATAATGATATTGAAGGCCAGATTTGGGCTGTGCATTTTGAAAATGATGTTGTGGCCAGTACTTGCTATGTCAAGCAGACAGGAGATCCTTATGTAGGAACATTTCCACAGACTAATAGTGAAAAGAGAGATGATTTTACATTTGCAAAGGCTCTCGGCTATGCTGAAACAGGAGTCTGGAAGTAAAAAAAATAAAATTTTTCTGGAGAGGTGGAGAAGCTATGAAAAACAGAATAGTACGTGTTAAGGGTTTTACTCTGGTAGAATTGATTGTTGTCATCGCAATTATTGGCATACTTGCGGCCATTCTTGCGCCTACAATGATTAGTTATTATAGAGGGGCACGTGTGAAGTCAGCCAATGCCAGCGCAAAAATGATTTATAATGCGGCACAGACAGGCGTACAGAAATATATCAGCCGTGATAGAGTCGGGACACCTTCTGAATTCAAAAATCAGGTTGTCATTATTTCTTATGATGCCGCTACAGGAACAATCACTTATAATATCGGCAGCGGCAGTAATCCAAATCAGCCAGCAACGGCCGCTTGTCAGGATGTTGCAAGAACCATAAATCGAACAGTTTCCAATGTTGAGCATATTAACTGGACAGTCAGCATCAGAAATTATATCGTAACAGGTTGCGTTGCGAGTGAGCATACAACTTCTAATGCAGTTGGTTATTATTCTGCTAATAAAGCACATGCAGCTGAATTATCTGGAACAGTTTACTCCAATTGGGTGACGGGAACAGGCAATGCCGCTGATGGCACAAATGGAGGAATTAATTCTCTGACAGAAGTTTGTGCAGAATATGATAAATAAAAAATAGGATATCAATACAAAGCCGGTAATTGCTACCGGCTTTTATCTGTTTGTGCATAATTCTCCGGAAACTGCCCATGCTGAAAATAGTACACAGAAAGGGGCTTTGCAATATGATCAAAGGCGTAAACAAGAAAGTAATTGAAATTAATAAGCCGGATAGTGCCTATTTTGAACGGGCTGTTCTGTATCTGAAACCAGATGTCAATGAAGTGCCGCTCCATGCCGCACAGATGGAAACTCTGGATTATTTCAGCCAAAAACAGGATCATAAATTAAAACACAAAAATCTGTTCAGCTTTCTGCTGGGTGCGGCCGTGTCAGGTGTGGCAGTCTGGGCAGTATTCTGCCTCGGAAAGTAAAAAAATTTTCCCGGAATCGCAAAAAGACTTGTAATTTTCCTGTAACCATGCTATAATGATAATATTACTGAATTAAAGAAAGGTGAACAATCATGCAGGAAAATATGATAATCGGGAGGAATCCTGTAAAAGAAGCTTTGAAAAGCGGACAGCCGATTGATGTTGTATATCTCGCAAATTATAGCAATGGAAGCGGAAACGGCAAAGGTCTGAGCGAAATCAAGGCACTTGCCAAAGAAGCTGGTGCTGTGATCAAAATGGTAAATGAACAGAAGCTTGCACAACTTGCCGAAGGCGGAGCGCATCAGGGTGTTATTGCCTTCGGTGCTTGTGCCGAATATGTTACAATAGAAGATCTGCTTGCTGTTTCAGAAAAAAAAGGCACAAAGCCATTTTTAATTATCTGTGATGAAATTGAAGATCCGCATAATCTGGGAGCAATCATCCGGACAGCAGAAACAGCCGGGGCAGATGGCATTATAATTCCAAAAAGGCGGAGTGCTATGCTGACATCGACTGTCTATAAAACGTCAGCAGGTGCGGCCAGCTGGCTTCCCGTTGCACGGGTATCTAATTTGGCGGCCGCTATTGACAGATTGAAAAAAGAAAATATCTGGATTTATGGCACAGATATGAACGGTATGTTATATACAGAAACTCATTTTGATGGCGCAGTGGCTCTTGTCATCGGTTCAGAAGGCACGGGCATGAGCAGATTGATCCGGGAAAAATGTGATTTCCTCGTGAAGCTGCCTATGTTTGGAAAAATCACATCTCTGAATGCTTCTGTTGCGGCAGGCATTTTTATGTATGAAATTGTCAGACAGAGAGCATTGCAGAAATAATAGCAATGACAGAACAAGATAGGAGAGTCTGCATAAATGAAGAAAGAAAAAGAAAATGCAGAACAGCATGAGCTGTCACGCAGTCATACAAAAGTTTCTTTTATAGAATCTTCCAGTGAGGATATCCCTCCGAGGAAAGAAACACCAGAACAGAATCCGCCCGAAGAAATTTTTTATGATGATACCCCTAAAATTCGCAGGATGCAGGATTCTACCCGTGCTAGGGAAGCAGAACGCAGTAAGCGGAAGATCAAAGCGGCAGAAGAAAATTATACTTATGAGAAAGAACGGCCGGATGGGGAATATATTCCCGATATGAAGAAATATAAAAAACGGAGAAAGCTTTCACGACAAACAGATGTCACAGCAATGGCCACAGAAACATTGCATTTAGATCTTCGGGATATTGTTCCCGTAGCAGTTCCTCCGCCCCAAGAGCCAGTTAGTCCTATAGATGTCAAACCAGCTCCCCGTGCTAAAAAAACAAGTGTGGATTTGCGTGCGGCAGATCGGAGCGGCGTTTCTCCTGATTCTCTTGATGTGACAATCCGCAGAACCCCCGAAGAAGCCGCAGAAGAAACACGCCGCCGTCAGGCAATTTCTGACAAGATGAAGCTGGAGAATACCGCAGATATTCGCTCTGATATTAATGAATTGCGCAGTGCTATTGCTTTTCGTGCAGGTGCGCTTATGATTGTGGCATTTATCAGCTTTTATCTGGCTGTGAGATATGCATTTCATCTGGAATGGCTGGATCATATTCCGGAGAATTTGATCTCTCTGATGCAAGTATTATTAGGGCTTGCGGCTGGATCAGTATGTGTACCAGCTTTGAAGAATGGCTTGATCCGGCTTGTGCAGTTCCGTGCAGATACAGATAGTATGGCGGCGGTTGCATGGGCGGCTTGTCTGATGGATTCAGCAATTGGCGTTTTTGGAGGAAATAGCGATCTGCTGGCACATCATTTTATGCCGTGCGCTATTTTGGTGTTGCTGTTGCATACAATTGGAAAACTGCTGATTATTGATAGAGAAGAAGCAAATCTAAATGTTGCGGCTAATCGATTTGATTGTTATGGTCTGCATATTATTGAAGATGAACAGAGAGCGGAAACATTAGCAAGAGGTGTGCTGAATGATTTTCCTGTTACAGCGGCAATGTGCCGAACAGATTCGCTCAAGGATTTCCGAAAATATACGTATTCTGCGGATCTGGCGGATCGATTTTGTCATTATGCCGCACCAGCAAGCTGTATTTTTTCATTGATCATGGCTGTGATTCTGGCTATTTTCCGAAAAGGGGGATTAGGATATGCTGTAGGGATTTTTTCTATGTTTTCTGTTGCAAGCGGATGTGCCGCTATCACATTTGTTGTAAATCTGCCGTTGTTTATTGCAACAAGAAGATTATCAAAATCCGGTGCGCTTCTGCTGGGGTATCAAAGTGTAGATGATTTTTATGATACTAATTCTGTTATGCTAGATACAATATCTATGTTTCCGCCGGGATCAGTAAGATTACAGGGAGTGAAGATGTATTCTAATATCCGGACGGAAGAAACCCTCCTTGCTGGTGCGAGTCTTGCTAGATATGCAGGAAGTTCTTTTCAGTATATTTTCCGGGAAGTACTGCATGGAAAAGAGCAAATGTTATTTCCTGTGGAAAATTATGTCTATGAGGATGGATTGGGAATTTGTGGCTGGATTCATAATCAGCGTGTATTGTTGGGTACAAGAGAACTGATGCAAAATCATCATATTGAAGGACTGCCGCTGAAAGCCAGAGAAGCAGAATTAACCGGACAGAGCCGGAATGCATTATATCTTTCTATTTCAGGAAATCTTTCCGCTTTATTTGTGATCGAGCTTCAAGCGGATGAATCCGTGAAATTTTGGATGCATCAGGCCGCACGGCGTGGCATAAGTGTGATTTTGCATACAGTTGATCCGATTATGACAGAAGAGAAATTAGCAGCTTTATTTGAAGTTTCTCCGGAAATGCTCAAAATTTTGCCGATGCGGATGAATTATGATTATGAAGAAGAAACAGCACCCGTCCGGGAGATGAGTGCCTCTATGGCCTGTACAAATAGCTTTAGCAGTGTGATGCAGCTGGTTGCCTGTACGAAAGTGATTCGTACAGCGGCATCCGCAGGCGTATTTATACAAGCAGTTACTATATTAATCGGCTTAGTATTGGTCATGATGGATGCTTTATTGCATTTAGGCATGACACCCGGATGGATGATGATTTTACAATGTATTTCTTCACTGTTGACGGTATTATTTGTAAATATCCGGAAACTGCACTGAAAGGAGTGGTTTGCATGCAGGAGCAGAATAATGCAGATCTGCCACGCCCCCGGTATTATCCGGAAGCAAATCAGGATTTGCAGGAAGAGCAGGAGCTTCCGCCATTGGTAAGGCAGACAGATGCGGAAGAATTGCCGCCATTAGTCCGGCGGACAGATTGGGAGCAGGAGATTCCGCCGCTGGTGAGACAGCCGGAAGTAGAGGAAACACCGCCCCCGATAAGGCGGACGGATGTATCAAAACCGCCTGTCAGGAAGCATGTTTCCACAGATATGGAAGATACGGTATCATTTGAACCGCCAAAAGCACCGGAAGTGCATGTTGTCCGCAGACAGCCGGAAGAAGATGGCGGTTATGGTGCTTATGAAAAATACGATCAGCCCGAACGCAGAAAAACAAATCATTCAGAAAAAACAGGATCTGCTTCTCAGAAATCTCAGAAACAGAAGCAGCCCCGAAAAAAGAAAAAGAAGCATTTTCATGTTCCGGGAGGATTTATTTTGAAAAGAATTATACGCAGTCTGTTGACAACAGCATTTATCATTTTTGCCATTTATTCTGCAATCGCATTTTTTATGATTCATAAACTGGAAAAAATACCCGATGGAAGAAGAACCGTTCTGACAGGGAATCTTGATGAAAGTTATGTCCGCAATGTGCTTCTGATCGGGACGGATTCCAGAGATCTGACTACAGAGCGTGGGCGTTCTGATACTGTCATGCTGTTATCATTGAATTCTAAAACAAAGAAAATTTATTTATCTTCTTTCATGCGAGATGCTTATGTAGAAATTCCGGGTTATGGCATGAATAAATTAAATGCGGCTTATTCTCTGGGCGGTGCGGAATTGCTGATGGATACGCTGGAGCAAAATTTTCAGGTCAGCATTGATGATTATTTATCTGTCAGCTTTCTGGGATTTGCTGGTATTATTGATTCTTTCGGCGGTGTCAAGATTGATCTTTCTGATGCAGAAGCGGATGCATTAAATATTATTTTGCAGAGTGAAGTGAATGGATTAGCGGGAGATGATCCGCTGTCTGATTTGCTTGAAAAAGGCGGAACATATCTTTTGAATGGGAAACAAGCATTATCTTATGCAAGAATTCGATATGTTGGAAATGCAGATTTCGAACGCACATCCAGACAAAGAGAAGTAATGACAAAATTATTGGAAAATGCAAAATCTAAGGCGATGACGGCAATCCCAGAGCTGATTTCTTCTGCAATGCCGCATCTGGCTACTAATATGACAGATCTGGAATTATATTTTCTTTCACTTCGAGTTCCGTTTATTACAGGCTATCAAATCGAACAGATTCAGATTCCTCAAGATGGGACATATACCCCGGCAGATATTGACGGGCAGTCTGTTTTGCAGATTGATTCTGCGGCAAATACGCAGCTTCTGAAAGAAACGGTTTATTCTGCACTGGCAGAACAATAAGGAGGTTTTATGCAGAGAAAAGTTTTCTTGGCAGGTGTCTGCCTAATGCTGATGCTTTCCGGATGCAGTTCCGGAAAAGTGATGCCTGCTGTAAAGCAAATTGCTGTCATGAAGAATATGACACAGGATCAAGACGAGGAAACAACAGAAAAAATTCTGATTTCTGAACGTGAGGAACAGCTCCCTGATGGGGAATATTCGCATATTTATGACGAATGCAATGCTTGTTCCGGAGAAGAATTGCGGATATATAATAATTATTTAGAATGGCTTTATCAAACAAGAAAATTGACCGCTTCTGTTGTGATCACACAGAATTTAGGCGGGCAGACCCCTGAAGAATATGCAAAAAACAGATATGAAGCTTTGCCTGATGCAGAAAAACAAAACGGCATTCTGTTTTTGATTAATAATGATACTTATCAAGATTATATTTATACAGCAGGAAGCGGCCAGCATTGGATTTCTGCATATGAAATCCGCATTGCTTTGGCACAGGCAACACCGGCTTTGGTGGAAAAAAGATATACAGATGCTTTTGAAATATTGCTTACACTGGGAGAAAAAGTGCCCCCGTATGTGCTGGGCTGGACAGATGTTCTCACAGATACTGAAATCAGTGAATTTTCACAGCTGGCTCAGCAAAAACAATGCGCTGTTATTTTATTTACATTTCCAGATGATGCGAAAGAATTGGATAGCAAAATACTTTCATGGGAAAAAGAACATCCTGCTAAAAGCTATCTGTTTTTAGATCCTAAAAAGAAACTGTGCCGCACAGATGGCAATGTTTCTGAAAATCTCAAAGAAGAATTGCTTAATACATGGGAAAAAGAATCCCTTCCGCAGGGAATTCGCAAATTTTTTGAAAAAATGCAGAATTAGTACTGTACAAATACACATTTTTGTGCTATAATAATAAAAATAAAATCATTGTTCAGAATAAAGGGGGATATTTTCATAAATGCAAAAAGAAGTTCAGAGTATTTTAAACAGTGTTGAAAAAGTCATTGTTGGCAAGAATGAAACTATTTTACAAGCTGTGACAGCTATGTTATGCGGAGGGCATATTCTCCTGGAAGATGTGCCCGGTGTCGGTAAAACACAGCTCGCCGCTGCATTATCCAGATCTGTTGGCGGAGAATTTCACAGAATCCAGCTGACACCAGATATTATGCCGTCAGATATTACAGGCTATTCAATTGTGAATCAAAAAGATGGTTCTTTGGAATATCGTCCTGGTGCAGCTGTCTGCAATTTTCTGCTGGCAGATGAAATTAACAGAGCCTCTCCAAAAGTGCAATCTGCTTTGCTGGAAATCATGGAGGAACATCAGATCAGCCTTGATGGACAGACGCATCTTTTGCCTTCCCCGTTCATGGTCATTGCTACACAGAATCCTGTGGAAACTTATGGAACTTATCATCTTCCAGAGGCACAAATGGACAGATTTTTTATGAAAATTTCTATGGGTTATCCCACTTTGGAAGAAGAACTTTCTATTCTTGATCGCAATGGAGAAGGCAACCCGATTGCAAATATTTCAGAAGCAGTTATTTCAACAGAAATGGTCTGCCAATTGCAGAAAAAAGTCAATGCTGTACAGGTATCAGATAAAGTGAAGAATTATATTCTCTCATTGGTCAGAGCCACAAGAGAAAGTGATATGTCTGCATTGGGTGTAAGTCCCCGTGGAAGCATTGCCTGCTATAGAGCTGTCAGAGCAGCCGCTTTTGTACATGGGAGAAGCTTTGCTACCCCAGATGATGTAAAAGAATTAGCCGTTCCTGTGCTGGCACATAGAATTTTGCTTTCTCCAAAAGGGCGCAATAGCCTTGGAACAGCAGAAAAATTAATCTGTCAGCTTCTGGAAAGCCTGCCCGTTCCGGCAGATGCATGAGGTTGTCTGTCAACTACCCACCGCCTAAGAGACGGGGGCTTGTCAGTATCCGGTAGTG
>DJXD01000135.1 GCA_002449585.1 Ruminococcus sp. UBA7013 | reverse complement strand
ACTTCTGCTTGTTTCAGATGCAGTTCTTTCCTACGTCTTGCAATGTTGATGCCTATCTGCTTGTAATTTAAATCCATAGGGTATCACCTCTTAGATATAGCATACAAAATGGATTCGATTCAGTAAACTATCTTTAAGCCAAGTTTCTACTTGACATACGAATATAATTGATGTATAATAAAGATATGAATAAAATTCAGTAGAATAATGGCATAATCTTGTGTGGATTACAAAAATAAGGAGAGGGGAAAATATATGCCATTTGTTCCGAAACCCACTGTAGGAAAGTTGTCGTCTGTTCCAGAAGAAACAAAAGTACCTCCATCACCTGAAAGTCAGGCTGTGAAAACATTTGAATTTACAGAACCGAAATATACTCTCAGTGATTTAATCATTTCTGATGATTTGTATGAAGAGTTGCAGACAATCATTAAAGCACAGGAATGCTGGAAAAAAGTATTTGAAGAGTGGAATTTGGGTTCTGTTATGAAACAGAGAAAAAATTTGTTCGTCAATCTTTATGGTGAACCAGGTACAGGTAAGACAATGGCGGCACATGCAATTGCAAAATCAGTCGGGAAGAAAATGATTTGTGTCAACTATGCGGATATTGAGTCAAAATTCGTTGGTGAAACAAGTAAGAATCTGACCTCTTTGTTTACATTTGCCAAAGAACAGGATGCAATTATTTTCTTTGATGAAGCAGATGCCCTTTTGAGCAAGCGTGTTACTAATATGAGTCATTCAACTGATGTCAGTGTAAATCAAACACGCTCCGTATTGCTGACATTACTGAATGATTTTGAAGGTATGGTAATTTTTGCATCAAATTTCATCAGCAATTATGATTCGGCTTTCATGAGGAGAATACAATATCATGTGAAATTTGAACTGCCGAACGCTAAATTAAGAGAACGGCTCTGGAAAATGTATATTCCGTCAGAAATGCCAGTGAAAATCAATTTTGAAGAAATCGCCAAAAAGTATGATGGTATCAGCGGAAGTGACATTTCAAATGCCGTTCTGAAAGCCGCATTAAGGGCTGCCAAAGAAGGAATCTCTATGATTCCTCAAAAATACTTTGAAGATGCAGTAATCAGCATTATTCAAAGTAAAAAAGCAAATTCTCAACAGGATAATTCTGATTTGAAAATTGTAAAGTCAGAAATGATTCCTGCATCTGAAGTACCGCCCGAAATTCGTCAAAAAGCAGAACAAGGTACTCAATAATGAAAGGAAGATATATATGATTCTGTATGCACTGGTTTTAGGTCTGGGAGCGGCAACAGTAGCTATCTGTACACTTCTGGATAAGTTTTATGATGTGTTTGCAAGGTGGCTCAAAACTTTGCCGGAAAAACTGAAAAAAGCAACACCTGGGATTCTGGTAGGCTGTAAAACACTGGTCAATGCCACAAAGCATGTTATCAACGGCACAATGGGGCTTCTCACTAACAATTATTCTAAAGTTGGAGAGCAGTGGGTTGTGACTTCTGCACAGCAGGATGTATTCATGGATGAATTTCCGGAAGAAATTTTAAACAAGACACAGCAAGCTCAGAACCATACAGCTGATGTTACAGAGGAACTGAAACTGTGGATGGGAGTTTAATTTGAATGGAGCAAAAAGAAACAAAACGTACATCTAAAAAATCATTCTTTCAGATGCTACAAGAAGCGTTTTCAGGTTCTGCTGTACCAACCTTAAATAAACCATATCTTTGGAATGATTTTATGGAATATATGAGTCATGAAATTGATAGGCAAATTATTGGTTATTCCAGAAAAAAGAAATATACTTATATTGGTGGGAAATGTCGCTTTACGCCCACAGTAAACGAAACAGAATTTGATAAAACCACTATTCTGAATGTAGATGCTGAATTATATTTCAGGCTTCCTGATGGTAAAAAAGTAGAACGGCTTCCGCTTCATACAGAACGGAATTATCATGATTTCAATCTGGAAGATGCTGATACACTTGAAACACTTCGTAGCTTGTTTAAAGAATATCTGGAAGTTAGTGTTGCAAAACCAGAATGATATACTTAATTCAGAAAGGAAAATTTGAAATGGGTAATTTATTGGACAAAATTGGTGCAACTATTATTGGCATTGTAAAGGCAATTACACTTGGCTTGAAAGAATTGGTGAGCAGGTTAGGACGTTTCTTCGGAAAGTTAGTCAACTGGTTCAGAAAGGGAATCAACTTTGTAGAACAACGGCTTGCAAGTTTAGGACTGAATGCAGAAGTTTCCGGAGCGCAGACTTTTCTGAATAGGACAAATGAGGGCTTTCAGCGTGTTTCTTATGAGTATTCCAAGCAGGGCGATGAATATAGACGTGATACTGTCATTGAACAGAAATTTGTTGACCCTAGTGAAATTCCGTCAGATATTCTGCTTTTGGCTGATAATATGGGGTTAAACAATGCTTATATCAATATTTCTGCACAGACGAGTGAAAAAATTTTGAGTTTGCAACAGTAAGGAGAAAGTGATTTATGGGCTGGTTTATATTGAGCTGTATTGTTTCCTTTCTTTATGGTGGAATATGGTGGGTACTTGGCATATTAGATGAAGAATTTCAAGATTCTGTGGGGCTTTTTTGGATAATTCCCGTTGTTTTGGAAGTTCTTTCCATCATTCATGTAACAATATTTCAAGTGGATAAGTGGAAAATACTGTTCTTAAATTTCATGCAAATTATTTTATTCATAGTAACATTTGTTATAAGTATCATTCTTACTTTATTTTCACCAGACAATGACATTATGTTCGCTACATGTGCTTATTTTATTCCTCTGATTATCATGCAACTAGTTGCTTTAAAAAGTGCTATAGAAGAAGGCAGTGGAGCAGCTAGTGCTATAATGGCATGTGTTCCTTTTGCTCTCTATGGTGGAGGCTGGTGGCTTCTTGACAAATTTATTGTTGGCGGTGATAGTACCAAACTTTTTTGGGGACTTTCCGTAATTATAGGAATTGTTACTTTGATTTACATCGGAATATTGCATGTTAACAGCGAAAAGTTATATTTATTTAACTTTGTTCAGCCTTTTGCTGCTTTACTGCTATCGGGTTTGGTTTTTGGCGCACATAAAATAATTGATACAGACCCTACTCAAGGTAATGTGATAGACGGTATACATATTCTTTATACTTATTTAACTGTCATGATTGGATTTCAATTATTTATTTTAATTCGTGTACTTCAATCAAGAAAATTTGTTATAAGAAACAAAATAAATGCATTTTTCCGTAAAAATGGAGCTGTAAATTGCTATGAAATGTCCAATGCAGTTGATAAAAAAAGTATATTTCACGACTGGAATGAGGACTGGCTCTATATTTACGATTATTACGATTTGCTTTGCGAACAGCTGATACGGGAGGAAATCAAGAAAGCAGCAGATTGCGGACGCTTTAAATTTTATTCAGAAATGAGACCTTTTTTGGAATATTGTAAATCTAAGAAAAAAGAAATCAGTGAATACATTCCAAAAGATGTTGTATGGCAGTCGTTTTTTGATGATTTAGCTGTTTGTTCACAAGAAACTTTTAACAAAATTTATAGTGTAACAGATGATGCTGTCAGCAGTAGGATAAGTATGATTACCTTGATGGATGCCGAGCAAATTCTCAACAAATTCGCAATTTCTGAGCAACTCGAAAAATATATTCCCTCTGTTTCAAAATATACAGAATCTCTCAGAAAAGAGCTTGTGGAAATTTCTTTGAATGTAGATGCACAGCAGGGCATTTTAGATATGATACCTGGTATCAATGGGAATCCAAACATCTATCAGCAACCTTGTCAAGCAAATGGCGCACCGCCGGAACTCCCACCAGAGAATACAGGAGAAATTTTAATGTTACCTTTGGATGATGAAGAAGATGATTTCTAATTTTATATTTTTAAAGAATTATTTGCTATAACTTTTCTGAAGTGTCGCTACCTCGAAAAATGCCGATTCTGCGTGGTGTCGCACTGCGAAAATCTTAAAAATACGCAGAATTAGAAGGTGGTGCATCGCCTCCACCATGTCTGCACTTAACCTTTCATACAAAGGTTAAGTGCTTTTTATTATTTAAAGCCGTTGTTACGATGTTTTATCGTAACAACGGCTTTTTTGTTTGGAGGTGAACAAGAATGACAGTAAAAGAATTTTTCGACCTGTGTGCTTTGAAAGGCTGTGACGGTGTCGTGATTGTAAACGAACTTGCAGACGATTTCACATACGGAAATGTGATTGACATTATCAGCCACGAATCGTCCATTCCGAATTTCAGACACACATTCCACGACTTTCAGAAACTCTACGGCTTTGACCGTGAAATTCTGGGATTCGGAGTTTCAAACTGGAACGGCTGCGAAGGTGCTTATATCAGAATGAAACTGAAAGGTGTTTCAAGCAACTACGATGTAGACCTCGGACACCATATCGTGAAGGTGGACAAGAAGAAATATGTTTCCTATCTTCACGAAGAATCCAGTAAGCGTGATTACTTCAAGTTGCTTGAAAGCGAGGTGAAATGAAA
>DJXD01000013.1 GCA_002449585.1 Ruminococcus sp. UBA7013 | reverse complement strand
CAGAAATCTATTGACAAGAATTTGAAAAAAGCAATTCGGCAATCGGATGGATCATTATTAACCCCCTTCCAACAGGCCAAACGATACGCCGCTGAATTGCCCTATTCTCAGCGGCCAAGATGGATTATTACCTGTAATTTCGCTGAATTCCTTGTCTATGATATGGAAAAACCCAACGGCGAACCAGAACAGATTTTCCTGAAAGATTTGGAAAAAGAATACTACAGACTGCAATTCCTGACCGATACCGGAAATGCTGACTTTGAAAAAGAAATGCAAATTTCTATCGATGCCGGAAAAATTACGGAAAAGCTCTATAAAGCCTTGCTTTCGCAGTATCAGAACCCTGATTCTCCAAACAGCCTGAAAAGCTTGAATATGCTGTGTGTCCGTCTGGTATTCTGCTTTTATGCGGATAAAGCAAGTATTTTCAAACATAATCAGTTCAAGAATTATCTGCATGATGTACCTGTCAGTAAATGGCATAGAGAATTGAAAGATTTATTCAGAATTTTTGATACAAAAGAAGAAAATCGTGATAGTTATGATGATGAAGATTTGAACGCTTTTCCTTATGTCAATGGTGGGCTGTTCGCTGATGAGCATATCGAAATTCCCAAATTTACGCAGGAAATTGCCGATATTATTCTGAATGAAGCAAGTGCCTTTGAATGGCAGAATATCTCACCCACTATTTTCGGAGCGATTTTTGAAAGCACATTGAACCCTGAAACAAGGCGTTCCGGTGGGATGCATTACACAAGCATAGAGAATATTCATAAAGTCATTGACCCTCTGTTTCTGGACGATTTGAAGGCAGAACTGGAAACCATCAAGGCAATCAAAACGGAAAAAATCAGAGTGCAGAAATTACAGGAATACCGTCATAAATTAAGTAAACTTACATTTTTAGATCCTGCCTGCGGTTCAGGAAATTTCCTGACAGAAACATACATCAGCCTGCGGAGACTGGAAAATCAGGCATTGTTTGCAGAATCGGGCGGTCAGGGAATGTTCCATATAGATGGCATGATTCAGGTTTCTATCGGTCAGTTTTACGGCATTGAAATCAATGATTTTGCTGTTACGGTTGCAAAAACTGCCCTCTGGATTGCGGAAAGTCAGATGATGCATGAAACGGAGGAAATCATGAATGTCAATCTTGAATTTCTCCCTTTGAAATCCTACGCCAATATTATTGAGGGTAATTCATTAAGAATTGACTGGAATGATGTCATCCCAAAAGAAAAATTATGCTATATTATGGGAAATCCTCCGTTTGCAGGACACAAGAATGTTTCAACAGAACAAAAAGATGATATGAAAAGACTATTTAATGGCAAACAAGGAAGATTAGACTATGTTTCTGCGTGGTATCTATTAGCAAGCCAGTATATCAAAAATACTTCTATTGAATGTGCTTTTGTATCTACAAATACCATTGTACAAGGAGTTCATATAGAAACACTTTGGAAAAAACTGTGTAATGAATTAGGTATAGTTATCAATTATGCTTTTAAAACATTTAAATGGACGAGCGAATCAAAAAAAGTAGCTTCGGTTTTTTGTGTTATAATAGGTTTTTCTACTATTGAAAGAAAAAATAAATTCTTGTACAACGTTTCAAATGATAATACTTACACCGTTAAACAAGTGAAAAATATCAGTCCATATCTTGATGAAGAATCTTCTGCAATTATAACAAGTCGCACATTACCATTTGCAAATGTTCCTCGAATGGTTTATGGCAATATTCCGAGAGATGGTGGATTTTATACTTTTTCAGATGAAGAAAAAGAAAAATTTTTAAAAATAGAACCTAATGCTTTCAAATATATGTATAGGTTCTTAGGCTCAAAAGAGTACATTAACAATACACAGCGTTGGATTCTATTCCTTAAAGACGTAACTCCGGCAGAATTAAGGAAATTGCCAGCAGTAATGGATAGAATCGAGAAAGTTAAAAAATTCCGCCTTTCAAGTAAAGCAAAGGAAATTCATAAGTTTGCTGAAACACCAACACTATTTGCACAGCAAACACAACCAATAGGAGTGGATTTCATTATTGTGCCGATTGTATCTTCATCAAGAAGAAGATATATTCCTATTGGGTACGTAAATGGCAATACAATAGTCAATAATAGAGTATTTTTAATTCCTAACGCTGACCTGTATATATTTGGTATTCTAACATCAAATGTTCATAATGCATGGATGCGAAAAGTTGCTGTCAGATTGAAAGATGATTACTCATATTCAAAGGATATAGTCTACAACAATTTCCCGTGGTGCAACCCCACAGACCAACAAAAAGCCAACATTGAGAAAACGGCTCAGATGATTCTTGATGCAAGGGCGAAATATCCTGATTGTTCGCTTGCTGATTTGTATGATGAAACTACTATGCCCCCAGAACTCCGCAAGGCTCACCAGGCCAATGATAAAGCCGTCATGCTCGCTTATGGATTCGATTACAAGACCATGACCGAAAGCGAATGCGTCGCTGAACTTATGAAAATGTATCAAAAATTAATAGACAGAACATAGAGATGGAGTGAATTGAGATGAAAAAAATAATCTCGTTAGCGTGTGCCAGTCTGATGATGTTGTCCGCCATTTCTGTCAATGTGCAGGCGGCTGACAACTATGACATGGAATTGCAAAAAATTTTGGATAGTATTCTCACTGAAAACATGACAGGTGCAGAAAAGGTGGAAGCAATTACAAAATATGTTGGTGAAACATACCCTGAAGATGAAAATGGTCAGACTTATGATTATATTTTGCAGAATGGTGGCGGTGACTGCTGGGGAAAAGCCGATATGATTGTACATCTTGCTGAACTTGCAGGTTTGAGAGCAGCTTATCACGATGCCTCCTGCGACCCCGGACCTGTTTTGTACGGTTATCAGCATATTTATGCACAAATTCTTGCTGATGGCGAGTATTATATTGCAGATGCCGGAACTTCCGATGACTCCGATATACAATATTTTGTTTTTGAATTGGGAGCTGACCCGTACCGTATTCAGGAAAATGAAGATGGCACAGTAACTGCACGTACTTATGTTGGATTTGATACAGATGTCATTGTGCCGGAAACCATTAATGGAAAAGTAATCACTTTCCGTTCCTATGTGGGGTCTGATACAATTGCCCTTACACAAGAATCGCTTGGGGAAAGAACAGTGACAAAAATCGGGAACTGGGCTTTCCAACAACGACAGTTGCATGGCTTGAATGCAGATTATCTTGCTTATTTGAATTGGGAATTTGTTAAGCCAGAAACTGTGACACTGCCTGATACTATCACCGAAATTGGAAAGGGAGCATTTTATCAGAATGATTTGAGTAAAATCTATTTGCCGGCTTCACTGATTTCTATTGGTGAAAATGCATTTTATGAATGTGCCAACCTCACGGATATTTATTATTCCGGAACAGTGGAACAATGGAATGCAGTTTCAATTGCAGACGGAAATGAATCGCTTGGAAATGCAGTAATTCATTATCAAACATCTGGAATACAAAAAACATTAGCAGGAGATGTCAACGCCGACGGGGCTTTTAATGTCGCTGATGTAATTTTGCTTCAAAAATGGCTGCTTGCTATTCCGGATACACAACTTGTTGACTGGAAAATGGCTGATTTCTGCGAAGATGACAAACTGAATGTGTTTGACCTTTGTTTGATGAAAAAGGAGCTGTTAAAAGGATAAACGTGGAAACAACCTACTGCTACGAAAATGTCAATAAGAAGGAGCTGACTCTATGACTGAAAAAGTAATTGACCGAGAAACTTATCGAAAAGTCAAGAAAATGAGCAGGGAAGAATTGCAGGCATTTTTGATGAGATATGCCGAAAATCTGATAGAGGAGCTTGACCCTGAGAGCGATGTGCCAATTATCGACCTGAAAGCAATAGAAGCTGACCTCCGCCAGATTAACGGCATCGGTGAAAAACGCTGTGAACAGGTTATGACTGTAATTGAGAAACATTTAGGAGTATAATTTCTAACATTATCAGATTAAAGCATTAAGACAAAAAATAAAGGCTGTTCGGATTTTATCATCCGAACAGCCTTCTTTCATTCTCCGAGGATTTCCATCATCATTAAAGCCCCGTCTTTGAAACCCTGAATGTATAAGGCTTCATTGTCCTTTGCTGCACTTTCACCCTGCATATCGCTGAGTTTGTGGTATGTTTCAACCTGTTCTGGTGTCAGTGATTTTTCAAATTCTGCTGAAAGTTTCCGCCATTCCTGCAACGATTTGTTATTAGGGTCTGCTTTTCGGTCTGATGGAATGATGTCCCCATGATATAGTTCTTTTAGCATAACAGCACACCTCCTTTTTGATGTACTATCATACCATAAATAACAGAAAATAGCCATTACCACAACCAACAAAGATAATGGAGCATTATTGTGCAGATTACTTATTTTATTTCCTGTTCCAGCTCATCAAATTCCTGCGAACTGAAAAATTCTCCAAGAGTAATTTCAAGACCGTCACACAATATCTTGATGGTCGTAATGGAAACATTTCTTCGTCTTTCATCAAAAAGGCTGTAAACGGTTGACGGAGTAACTCCTGAAATATTAGCCAGTTCATTTGTGGCTATTCCACGCTCATGGCATAAGTTTTTGAATCGCTGTACAACTGCATTTTTTACGGCTGACATATCATCACCTGCTTTTTTAATCTTAGTAATATTATACAGCTTTATACGTTTTTGCGTGTACGCACTTGCGTATATTTTAATTTTGTGGTATAATTAGCTTAGAACCTGTTATCAGGTGCAATTAAAATAAGAGGTGTTTGCATATGAACATTTATACTGTCAGCCTGTTCGGACACAGAAGTCTCCTGAATCCGCTTTCAGCGGAAGAAAATCTGGAACGTGAAGTGTATAAAATTCTGAAAAGTCATGGCTATGTCAATTTTCTGATTGGACGCACAGGGGAATTTGATTTGATGGCAGCTCTCACAATCCGCAGAGTGATGAAAACTTACAGCCGTATCAACTGTTCGCTGACACTGGTTCTGCCTTATCAAAACAGCAATGTGGAGAATCATAAGGACAGCTTTCTAAATCTTTATGATGAAATTGAAATCTGTCAATATTCAATGGAGTCACATTACAAATCTGCTTTTCAAGCAAGGAATCAGAATATGGTTGACCGTTCCGATTTAGTGCTTTGCTGTATTGAGCATCAGTCGGGAGGAGCATACCGAACAGTACAGTATGCACAGCAAAAAGAATGCCAGATTATCAATCTGGCGGAATGATAATTTATTACAGTAAATTGCTAAAGTGATGGCATAATAAAAAAGCACCAGAGAATTTTTAAAGTTCTCTGGTGTTTTGTTTACAGTAGCTTACAATGATTGTGAAAAACTATATGCAGTAGCACACAGTAAGTCACAGTAGCATACAAACTTGATGTTACTGTACCTTTTATGCCGTTTTAGGAGTCATGAGATTCTTGACATATTCAACTGTCACATTAAATTTTTTAGCTACACGTTCAGTGATTTCTTCTTCGGACATATTCAAATCACGCAGCATACCAATCACTGCTTCAACGTTACTTTTTAATGTATATTCTTCCATACCTTTACACATATCAACCT
>DJXD01000030.1 GCA_002449585.1 Ruminococcus sp. UBA7013 | reverse complement strand
TTATCGCAAGCGAAGAGCTGAAAAAGGAATATCTCGAAGCTGCAAAAAACAAGAATGTCATGGAATTTCTGAAATCTCACAGCTGCGAAGCAACAGCAGAAGATTTCAAGACTTTTGTGATTGAGCAGACAAAGGCAAATGCTGATAAGGAACTCTCTGCGGACGAACTCGAAAATGTCGCTGGCGGTACTTGCAACGGTACTACAGGTATGGAAACGGCTTATTCTATCTGTACGTTGGGTATTGGATGTGCAGCTTTTGCAACTTACAGTGCCATTTCTGGTCATGCCGGACAGGAAACAGATTCCGAGGGACGTTTGTGTTCTGAATGGAATTTCTGAAATCTCACAGCTGCGAAGCAACAGCAGAAGATTTCAAGACTTTTGTGATTGAGCAGACAAAGGCAAATGCTGATAAGGAACTCTCTGCGGACGAACTCGAAAATGTCGCTGGCGGTACTTGCAACGGTACTACAGGTATGGAAACGGCTTATTCTATCTGTACGGTGGGTATTGGATGTGCATTTTTTGCAACTTACAGTGCCATTTCTGGTCATGCCGGACAGGAAACAGATTCCGAGGGACGTTTGTGTTCTGAAATGAAGGGAACTGATTATGGTGAGTTATTATGATGCCTTATATTGAAGAACAAATCAGCAAAGTCAGAAATCATGAAGGAATGAGCTTGCTCTCTGAGCAAGCTCTCTCTGAATTTAAGAAAGAACTTTGTGAGATTGCAGAAACGGTATCAGGCAGCACTGTAAAAAAGCTGATTACTGACGAAGTAATGCCCGAAAATCCGTTTGCAGCATTAAATTTTGATTTCATTACCATTCAACAGAAAGAAAATGCTGAAAAAGCAATCTGCGAAAAGCTGAAAAATAACCAGCTTTCAATGCCTGAACCTTTGATGAAAATTCTGCATCTGCGGTTTGAAAACGTCACAAATGCATTTCTTGAAATGCTTGAACGTATTTTAGAACATTATGAAGAAATCTGTTCCGCATTGCTGGACGGGAAAACATTCACACGCATTGAAGAGATGGAATTATCTGCAGGAGATACCCACAATCACGGCAGGGCAGTGATAATTTTCAGGACAGATGCCGGAAAACTGGTATACAAACCGCATGATATGCGTGGAGATGTATTTATTTACAACATGGTGAATAAGTATTTTTCTGATTTTGTGAAAATTCCGAAATGTATTGCTTTTGGTGACAAGTTCGGTGTATGTGAATTTGTTGAAAAACAGCATCCAGAGGGTGAGGAATCTGCAAGGATATTTTATCATCATCTGGGCGGAACAGCTGCATTCATGAAAATGCTGGGCAGTACGGATATGCATGTTGAAAATGTGACCTGTTCCAGAGAAATGCCCTGCATTCTGGATTTAGAAACAATTGTTTCTCCTGAAATTGAGAATCTGGATTATCAGAAACTGCATCCGGAACTCTCGGAAATGAAATCACGTTCTCCATATCTTTCCTGTCTGCTTCCGTCCAGCCCAAAGGGAAAAGAATACAGTATTCTGATGAATACGACAAAAGACGGCTGTTCGCCTGTAGTGAACGGAAAATTCGTATCTGTGATGAAATATTTTCCGGAATTTCAGGCTGGCTATCTTGAAGTATATCAGCGAATTCTGTTCAGCAGAGAAGAATTATCTAAGTTGATAAAAGAATTTTCTTCACAAATTCCGGTCAGACTGCTGATAAGAAATACACAGTATTATTTTGATACAATGATAAAATTATATCATCATAATGCACTTTCCTCTGATGAAAAATGTCAGAAGACAAAAGAAACGCTTTCTAAAATACTGCATCACAATATCCGGACGGAATTTTAACAGGCTGTAGAAAGCGAAATCAATCAGCTGGAACGAGGGGATATTCCCTATGTTTACACCTATGCAGACTGTCCACATCTTTATTCTGACGGAGAAATCATTGCTGAAAATATATTTCAAAAAACGGCTGAAGAGCATATTCTTAATACACTTTCCAAAATGGATGAAAAAGACGAAGCATTTGATTTGGCTCTTTTTGAAAGAAGTATTATGCAGTATCCTGTCAAACTTAATGAAGCTGACAGGGATAAAATCATAGTTCTGAAAAAAACAGATTCTGTTTTATCTAAAGAACAGGCTTTGCAGGAAGCCAGAAAGTTATTCGATATGGTTCATAAACTCAGTATTCCGTCACCGGACGGAAAACTTTTCTGGGGATATATCAACGAATCGGATTTTGCTTTTAGGTTCTGCGAATTTGGTCTGACAAATGGCTTAATAGGAATCGCAGTATTTACAGCCGGTTATGCAATGCTTTCAGATGATGAACAAGCAAAAATATTTTCCGAAAAAGTTGTCAATGAAGCAGTCACAGAACTGGAGCGTATGTATGGTTATCTTGAAGAAAAAGGCTTTACTGCGGAACACGCACCTTATCTCGGAGAATCGGATGGAATCGGTGGTGTTTTGACGGGGCTTGCTTTGCTGAAAAGATACACGCACAGAACAGATATTGAAGCTTTGCAGGAGAAAACTTTATACACACTCCGTCAGTTTGATTTATCCAAATACGGAGCACCTGACAGAATGATTGGTATGTCTGGACTGCTTTCTTCTCTCTGTCGATTTGAAGAATATCAGAATCAGAAAGAGCTTATCCAGAATGCAGCGGATAGTCTGCTTGCAATGAAAACATTGGAATACAAGGGAAAACGCATCTGGAAACCGTTTCAGAATATCGAACGTCCCATCAGCGGTGCAGGACATGGCATTGCAGGAATTGCAGAGGCTTTATTTGCAGCATCAAAAATTCTGGATGATAACAAATATCTTCCAGCAATTGATGAAGCAATTCAATTTGAACATGAAAGTTATAGTCCAAAATTCGGCACATGGAGTGACTTACGGTCATATCCGCCGACTGGTTATATGCATGGGTATTGTTCTGGCTCTGCTGGTATCGGTATCATGCTGGAAAGAATGCGGAAAAACGGTTATACGGGCAATCTTCTTGACGAATGTATTCATCTTGCAGAACAAAGTACTGATAGTTTGCCATTAAATCAGCGTGACCACCTGTGCTGCGGAAACTCTGCAATTGTGGAATATTATCTGACTGTTGACAGATATGAAGAAGCCGGAAAGGTACTGTATGCAATGCAGAAACGCTGTGAACAGGACGGAAATTATCGATATATGGCATATCAATTCAATAATAGTCTGACAGCTTCTCTATTCTACGGAGCAAGCGGAATCGGTTATGAAATGCTCAGATATGCTGAACCAGATAAAATTTTATCTGTCTTATGAGGTGAATCAATGAAAAAATTAATCTATACAATGAATGTCTGCCTATTAGTATGCCTGATGCTCACAGGCTGCGGAACAGAGAAAACTCCGGTCAGCAGTATTCCTCAGGAATCCGCTGAACAGACAACTGCTGTGTCACAAACAGATACAATTGATTATCTTGTACTTGTCAACAAGGAAAATCCGCTTCCGGAAGATTGGGAAAACATAGTCGAAACAATTCATATGACTAATTCCCTCGGAGATGATGTAGAAGTTGAGAAAACTGCCTATGATGCCTATCTGGAACTGAAAGCCACTCTGGAGAAAGAGGGAGTGTTCGTTGACCTTGACTCTGCCCGCCGGAGCGTTGCCGAACAGCAAAGAATTGTGGATGAGTTTACTGAAACCTACGGTGAATATTATGTGCAGAATTATGTAGCTGTTCCGGGATATTCTGAACATCATACAGGTCTTGCACTTGATTTGTATCTGAATATTGACGGTGAAGACGTATATCTGAACGAAGATATGATAATGTATCCTGATATCTGGGATAAAATTCATGCCAAACTTGCAGATTACGGTTTTATTCTGCGTTATCTTGACGGTAAGGAAGCTATTACCGGTTACAGCTATGAGCCGTGGCATATCCGCTATGTGAATGATATTGCAATTGCAAAGGAGATTACAGAAAAGGGCATCACATTAGAAGAATATCTGAACAAACTGCCCGTCACAGATGTTGCTCCTCCGATGGATGGCAGTACAGATGCAATCACAATTGAGATTCATGCAGATGGTATGGGACAGTTTGCATTGGCAGAAGAAGGCGAAACACCGGAATTTGACCCGGATTTTCCGCATCAGGATTTTACCGTGCATCTCTCTGCTCCGGAAAAATATGTACTGGTCGCAAAGGCTGATGATGGTGCAAAATTCGTGAAATGGCAAAAGGACAGCGAAGATTATTCTACTGATGCAGAAATTACAGTCGAATTTTCAGAAGATGCCAATTATACCGCTTTTTTTGAAAACGAGTAAGAGGTAAGATGATATGATGAAAAAAATAATATCTGTTATTATTCTTATTGCAGGCGGTATTCTGTTTCTTGTGCTGGGTTCACGCAGTTGGAACGAAATCCGGAATTTTCCGCAGACAGAGGCATCTGTAGTTGCTGTAGAGCGTGAATGGGTGCCATCCGGTGATGGGGATGACACAGAACAGATTACAGTCCATGTTTCTTATACTGTGGATGGAAAACAGTATGAAGAAGTATTGCAGAATGCAAAGGACAGTCTTGAAAAAGGTGACCAAATCAGCGTGTATTATAATCCGCAGAAGCCTGAATATGTGTCCGGTGCAACCAAAGGAACGGCATTTATCCAGATTGGATTTGGTGTAATATGCCTCTTTGGTGCGGTCGTTCTGGGATTCCGCACGCTTCTGAGACGTTAAGTAGGTGAAAAAATGTATTTCCGAATCCCTGAATATATTGGTCTGCGGAGCTGGCAGAAAGTGCCTTGTGCGTATTATATCAAAAATCTGCCTTATGCACAGCCGCTGACCAGAAAAGAATTTGAAATTATGCAGCTCTGTGATGCAGAACATGATATTGCATTTAATGATACCATTGCAGAACTCGCCACAAGAAGATTGATTACCTCCTGTGAAAGAGGAGAAAAACCTTCTGAATGGTCGCTGTATCATCAGTATGATAACAGATATTTTCCTAAAATGAATCTGATGATAACCGGAAAATGTAATTATAATTGTTTGCATTGTTTCAATGCGGCAGATAATGCACCTCTGATGAGTGAATGGAGCTTTGAAGAACTCTGTGAATTGTTTCAGCAGGCAAAAGAATGCGGTGTTCATGCCTT